>PAJN01000001.1 GCA_002710205.1 Methanobacteriota archaeon
AACCGCCCATGGTGGATGAGTGGCATACCTTTTTCATGCCAGCCAAATTGTGGAAAATGCTGTGACGAACCTGGTGGAATTGTCTACCTCAGTCCCGACGATGCGGAAAAATTAGCTACCTATCACGAAATGGAAGTTGAGGATTGGCTTGAACGTGATTGTCGTCAAACACTTGATGGAAGATGGATATTGAATTCCGATAAATACACTGATGTCTGTATTTATCTGAACGAGGAAAAAAAATGTACGGTTTATGAATCGAGACCATCTCAGTGCAAGTCATTTCCTTTCTGGGCCGAGAATGTGCGTTCACAACGTTCATGGGAACAAACCGTGGATAGTTGCCCTGGCCTAGATTCTGAAGAAGCGTTCATAATAGATGGAAACACAATCCGGAAGAAAATTATCGAGGATAGAGACGCATTCCGAGGTTTTCGTGAGTGGCCTCCTAAACGTCGATGATAATTTTCTATCTCTCTCAGAATTAGGTGTAAAACACTAGGTGTTGTAAAACTCACCTAATCATCACTTGCCACTCAAAATCAGCGTCGACCTTATACCGTGGTGACTATTCCCTAGAACTGGTGGGTTTTTTCTTGGGGGATGAAGAATCAATTTTTGATTTGACCACTGCACACCTAAACACTGGTATGCGAGGAATACCGGTGGGGACTTGCAGAACATCATTCGTTACTCCAACAGAAGGCGTACATTACTGTGGATACCCGATAAGTGAACTAGCAATGATGTCTCCTGAAGACATTGTTTACTTACTATTTCACAAAGAATTACCCACACTCGAACAATCCTCAGCATTTAGGAAAAACCTGCAGTCTAGAGGCACCTTACCTTCAGGAGTGGAAGAAGTTCTTGCTACTTTACCAAAAGACGGACACCCCATGGATTGGTTGTCCATTGGAATTCACACTCTCGGAATGCTAGGTGGAGTTGGTGACTGGAATGAAGATGCGTTGAATCTGATTGCTAGAATGCCAAGACTCCTCGGCCTTATTTTCCGTTACAGAGAAGGTCGAACAGAAGATATCCCAAGTGATGATTTATCTCTACCTCTTGTCGGCAGATTCACAAATACTCTCGACATTGAAAATGTAGACAAGGCCGTTATGAATCGTGTACTATCAACATACTTAGTACTGCACATGGACCATGGAGGAGGAAACCTTTCCACATTTGCGGGCAAAGCAGTAGCTAGTGGCCACGCAACCGTTTATTCTTCAATGGCCGGTGCGATGAACGCCCTATCTGGACCTCTTCATGGCAGAGCAAACCAATCATGTTTTGAATTTGTTAAGAGAATCGGGACTTCTGATCCTGCTGATGTTGAGAGATTTGTGAGAGGAGAATTAGAAGCAAAGCGACCAGTGTTTGGATTTGGCCACGCTGTACTTCGAGCAGAAGACCCCAGAGCAACAGTTCAATTTGCATTGGGTGAGGAAATATGTCCAGACGACGAGCACTTCAGAATAATTCGCATCTTAAGAGAGATCGCCCCCATGGTATTATCTGAAAACCCCAAAATCAGTAACCCAAATGCGAATGTCGACATTGCTAGTGGAACACTGTTGAACTTTGTCGGACTACAAGATCCAGAGTACTACACCACATTCTTTGGATGGGCTAGGGTTGCAGGGATTGGAGCTCAAATTGTAGATGAAAGAACTGTTATGAGAGACGGTAAGGGAATCCCAATTTACCGTCCAAAGTATATTGCCGAAAAACAGAACCTTCGTCATATTGACTGAATAACAGGCCTTACTGTTTTTCCGCAACCACGGTGTCCAATCATCCTAACTGCTTTCCACCCCAACTGTTTATCGCTAATTTCATGCCAAGGTGCGACATCTTCAGGAACTATACCTCTAGCGAGACCCTGCCATTGTTCATTGCTTAATGGCATAGTTGCAGGACGCATCCATCTCTTGCTACCACATGGTAAGACCATTTCTGGGTCTGCGAAATCAGTCAATATGGATAAACCAGCTTCTAGTAGATCCCTTTCCATGTATGGATGACCTGGCCATACATAAACTGGGAAATTACCTAGTATCTTCTGTAAACGTTTCAGTTGCCTACCTTTCAATCCAACAGGCATGCCAAGATGAATGAAACGCTTGAAACCTTCAAAATAATCCACAGCACAGGGCATCATAGGAGCTCCTGAATTTTGCTGCTTTTTGAGAAGTCTGTTAAATGAATGGGTGATAAATTGTGGCAATGCACGAAGCCTCTTCCCATTATGCGAACCTGTTCTTGGAACAACCGGTAGCAGTCTAGACCATGGTCTGGAAGACCCTGATAATTTTGCTACCTTTTCCATAGGTTTGTGAAATGCGTAGAATACTGCTGCTTCATGATGAATCCCTGCCTCATCAACCATTTCACTAGCTAGTTGCATTATTCTAGACATTCTACGAGTTACATCTTTTTCAATTTGGGGCAAGCACCTTTTGATTTCCAAACAAGCCACTTTCGAATGTTCTTGCCACGGAGTTAGCCAGTCTCGATCCGACATTAATTTTTCAAATGAACAAAACCCAACTTTCTCCAAATCAGCTAAATCCCATTCCTCTACAAGTTTTGGGCGACCGTCTAGGTATTGTTCTGGAATGGACACTTCATGATCATGATGGACGACCAATTGGTCGTCAGCTGTTAACCTTAGGTCAAATTCAACACCATCCATACTCTGCATAGCTTCGACTAGTGAAGCATGAGTATTTTCAGGTGGCTGCTTCCACTCCATTGTATTGGCATAAAACGATTTCATTATTGAATCATGTGCCGGAAAAGTAAACTGGCCCAACTATCATAAGCGGTGAAACTGAGTGCGAGGTATGGCAGAAGACCGCAGAGTGCAAGGATATTGTTTCTATGACTGGGGAAAAAGTGCTTTTGAGACATCAGTTACAACTGCTATTTTCCCTGCATGGTTCACCATATTATTCCTTGAAGCAAACGGACTCTCAACCAAAATTCTTGGGACTGATTGGAGTGCAGACGCCATATTCTCAATTTCGGTATCTATTGCAGCATTCATTGTTGCAATGCTTTCACCATCTTTTGGAGTCATCGCAGATAGAAAAATGATCAAAACGTGGTGGCTAAGAATACTAACTTACCTCGGAGCTGGTGCAACAATTCTATTGGCACTAGGCCCTTGGTTACCAGTAAATTATCAGTGGATTTGGCTGCTGCTTTGTTTCATTGCTGCAAATGTTGGGCTAAATGGAGCAGGTGTATTCTACAATTCTCTGCTACCTCACATGGGTACGGAAGACGAAATGGATTCGATATCTAACAAAGCCTTCGCATACGGTTATTTCGGGGGAGGGGTGCTACTAGTTGCTCACCTTGCATTGCTAATTCTGACAGATTATGCAAATTGGGCAATGCAAGCAGCAATGGCAACATCAGGAATCTGGTGGCTCGGTTTCGCCATGCTAACTTTCAAGTGGGTTCCAGAACCTCATATTGAGAATGAAATGGATGATTTAGGGATGGTAGATTCAGCAAAACTCGCAATGAGCGAAGTAGTTTCTACTTTGAAAGAATACAAATCTTTCAAGACTCTGTTTGTTTACATGCTAGCATATTTCCTTTTCATAGATGGAATTAATTCAGTAACTGCTTTAGCAGGAGTTTTCGGAAAAGCGGTTTTGGGATTAACCACCTTTGATTTGATTTTGACAATCTTAATCATCCAATTCGTAGCTGCACCTGCCGCTATTGGATTCACAAAATTAGCCGAAAAATGGGGTACTAAAAAAGCACTTGAGTTCTCACTAGTTTGCTGGGTTTTCGTAATAATCGGCGCACTTTCATTCGCCCCATTGGTCCCAGAAGCACATGAGGAGTTTGACTTACAATATACTTGGGACAAGGATAGTGAATCATACATAATCGAATTTGGAGCAATAGGAGAAATTGCTCAAGATCCAGATAATGATGAACAGGAGTGGGCTGCACAATTCAAAGATGTACTGCCCTTGGAAATTAATGAAAAAATCAAAAAAGGAACATCTTACAAATGGGCTGAAAAACAAAATACAACTGATATTGTAGCATTAATGGAATTACTAGATTCAATGGAAGAACAGAGGTTTTCAATGAGCATCGAAGGTGGAGTTCTAAACGGTGAACAAGTAATTGGTGAAGGACATCCGACAACACTCGGAGATGGTACTATCGACTTCATTCCTGAAACTGCAAGAGAGTATGTATGGAGCCCACTTGGGATAAGTATCACGATTCAATTCTTGTTACTAGGCGCTCTAGCAGGCGCATTGCTTGGAGGAAGTCAAGGACTCTCGAGGTCTATGTTTGGCCAGATGGTACCTGAGACTAGATCAGCAGAATTCTTTGGTTTCTTCGGATTCTTCGGCAAAGTTGCCGCATTACTTGGACCTCTAATTTATGGGATTATGACAGTAATGTTTGATTCACGCATGGGTATTTTGTCAATAAGCTTGCTAATTGTTGCAGGTGCGATCTTGCTCAGAAGAGTCGATGTTGAAGATGGAATCGCTGTCGCTAAGGCAGAGGATGAAAGAAACCGTTTGGGTGCTTCGGAGTGAAAATACTCATATCCATAGTCAATAGGGGGTGAATCAATGAGTCCATACTCGGTGATGATGGGGTTAATTCTAATCCTGACACCACTAATCTGTTGGTTGTTCACAATAGGAAGAGAGGACACTCGCACACCTCTAAACAAAATATTCGAAGTCATCCATGAAAAGAGGTACTATCTTCACGCTCTGGGATATATATTTATCATACGTTGGAAAGCTCTGACAGACGATCTGAATGAGCCAATTAAAGTACAGACTGGTAATTTCACAAACTGGGTTTATGCATTAGAGGGTGAAGTTACATTATGGGTCCAACAAACATTCGAAAATGCAATGTTAACTGAATTTTTAAATTTCCACTACCTTTTCATATACCTGTTTTTGATTTACATCACTACCGTGTACTTTGCATATGTCGGTGAACGAGATATGACAGATAAGGTGACATTGAACTACCTCCTGATTTATGCCTTAGCGGTTCCATATTACCTCTTCCTTAATGTGGAGGTTACCTCATCATGGATTCCTGGGATGAAGGCATTATTGTACCATGATGGATGGTATACTGTGTTCTACGCAACTCATGATCCTTTGGATAACGCAGTGCCGTCTTTGCACGTTGCAATCCCGTTTGGAATAATACTGCTTAATTGGCTGCATTGCAAAGAAAAAGGAATCAAAATGCGTGAATGGAAACATTGGCCCTACCACCTATTCATTGTCCTAAATACTGTCTTATTCATATTCACAATTGCCTACCTCGGAATTCATTGGTTGGTGGATATTCCATTCGGTATGATTATTGGAGCTTTAGGTGCATTATTCATCCACCACTTGCAGCCAAGATTACGTAATGATCACGGCAAACTGTTCGAAGGTGTTGACAAGGAAAAAGTAGTGAGGCACACTTTCTGGGAGGGTGCAGTTACCTTAGTATTGTTAACTCTAATTCTGTCTGCAGTTGCCTATCAGGAAGACTCTATTGACGACAGAGTTTCTATGAGACTAGGTGGTGGAGATACGACTTATGAAATCGTAAGTTCCCTGAGATATGGTGAAGAGGTCACGACATCTATCACAAATATGGACGATTCATTAACTCTGAAGTTCACTGTTATTTGGGTTGATAAATCAGTTCAGGCCATGGACCAAGGAGTAATTGATTGGTCCGTGTTAGAAGAAATGGAGAATCAAACTATTTTCGAAGTTGAACCCGGCGAGACAATAGATTTTGATAATTATGAGAAGAAAAAATGGCACTTAGTCATATTACACAATGAAGCAGAAGATTTGGACGATGTCATTGAAGTAAGAATTCTAAACGAATATGATGAGGACCTAATGTGGAAAGCTATTGCAATATCTATTCCTTCACTTTGGATGACTGGCTTTGTATTTCACAGATTGTACCGTCTAAAGAAAGCTGGCCGCTCACTAATTGATTCAACTCCATCCCACATGTGGGAGGAAGAGTGAATGAATCAAGAGTTGACTATCGACCCTGAAATCAGGAGTCTTTTCAAACAAATCTCTAATCACATTCGAAGTAGAATAAAATTAATTGTTGCGCTATTTATTATTGGAATAGCAATAGGAATCCCAATCACTCACAGGTTAGTGGATTGGTTACTAGATACTGGATTAGTTCCAGATGATGTAAATATAATCATTTTAACTCCTGTTGAATTCATTATGCTCCAGGTACGAGTTGGAGCATGGATAGGTGCTGGTCTTGCAATCTTAGCCCTAATTATTGATGGTGCATGGAAAAGTGGACTTAGCAAAAAAAGCCCTAGGCCTGCCACGAGTGTAGTCGTATCCCTCACTGTAGCATTAATTCTTGGAACTCTGGGTGTTTTGTACTCATGGAATTTGTTAACACCTATGTTACTAGACTACCTTGCAAATGATGCACAATCTGCTGGTCTCTCAACCGAATGGAGATTATCGTCATTTGTCGGATTTATTGTCAGTCTTTGTCTTGCTTGTATAATTGGTTTCCAAGCACCTTTAATCACAACTTTGTCTCTAAGATCTGGTGCAATAGATAGGAGTGCATTACTCGAATACCGGCGTCATATATGGTTCATCACTTTCGTGCTAGGTGCTGCTTTTTCACCACCAGATCCGCTATCGTTATTTCTAGTATCTGTACCCATAATTTTACTGTTTGAAGCCGCACTTTTATGGGATAAATTCAGGGACGAAAACAAGGATGCAGATGCTTGATTGGAACTGAAATCTTTCCCGGAGACGGCCGGTTTTCAGTACCATGGGAATCTCCTCCAACAGAGACTGAAATCCCTTGTTGCATTAACTCCAAGCGATATGAATCAGGATGCGAGTTATGGACTGCCTCAACACAATCAACTCCTAATTTTAGTAAATTAGGAATTAATACATTGGTTTCAATTCCGTAATAGAATGGGTGGGCAAGCGAAGTAATTCCGCCTGATTGTTGGACCATTTTTACGGCCTCGGAAACTGAAGGAAGTGGTCTTTCTCTAAAAGCTGGAGCATCGTTTCCAATCCATTGGTCAAATGCTTCAGATATGCTTTCAACAATCCCATGATCAATCATAGCCCTTGCTAAATGAGGCCTGCCAAGAGATCCTTCAGCATACTTTTCAACATCTCGAAGCGGTATATCATGGCCTAACTCTCTTAGTGCTTCTAACATTGATTTCATTCTAGGAACCCTTGCTTCTTTCATATCATAAAGCCAATCACTAAACTCTTGAGATGCTCCTTCTGGAAAATAAGCTAGCAAGTGCCATGAAGAAGGACTATGAGTGCTGCTTTTCATCTCAACTTTACATGTTATTTCCACGCCAGGGATGAAACGTATTCCCAACTTTTCACATGTTTCTCTGGCTTCATCCCAACCAGCATTTGTATCATGATCGGTTAAAGACCAAACCTTTACACCAGAATTGTAAGCCCTTTCGGCCATTTCTTTTGGTGAAAATAATCCATCGCTATGCCAAGAATGGCAATGGAGATCTACTGATTCAGTCCACATTCTAACACCTCAAAAATCTGGCAGCTCTGGTAAATCGAGTGGTGGTAGAGCTACTTCAATTTCATCTTCTTTTAGTAAATCATCTAAGTCAGGCATACCTGGCAAATTTGCCAATACTGGGACTTGAGGAGTTTCTAATGGAACTAGATTAGGAAGTGGTATTGAAGCAATCCCTTCAGTTTGAAATCCTCTTGAATCAAAGTTTGGTTTACTAATTGCTGGTTCTTGAAGTGAATTTTCTTTTGCAGCTGCTGCCGAGGACTTTCCGATTTCTCCACTAGACAATGTTCCGATTGCATCAATCACTTTGGAGGAATCTTGCGTTGTCTGAGTACCAATAATTGATTCGATTACGGCGACGGTATTGGAATTAGTTACGCCACTAGCAGCATCAAGGCTTACCATTGTTGGTAGGTCTTCCATTGCTTCATATTGAGCTGCAGAAGAACCATGTTCATGAACAACAGGAACTATGTTTTCTCTTTTTGCCCACCAAGAAAGACCAAAGAATATTGGTATAAGTACAGCCAAAACCGTTTCAATCATAGCCCAACCCTTAGGAGTCCCAAAAGGCAGGAATAAAGAAAATAATAGAGAAATGAAAACCAACAAAGCACCTGTGTTCGCAGCAAATGCGATGTTCGGATGCCTCGGGTCCATGTTCGCTTCAAGTGACTGTAACTCAAGAATGTTGGGCTTCTGCGGACGTAACAGTATTTGCCATCAGCATTGCAACAGTCATTGGTCCAACCCCACCGGGCACTGGGGAAAGCAAAGAAGCGACCTCCGAAACTCCAGGATGTACATCACCTGCTAATCTCCATCCTCGCTCGCGACTATTATCTTCTACACGGTTAATTCCTACATCTATCACAATAGCTCCTGGTTTTACCCAATCAGGTTTAACCATTTCAGGACTTCCAACCGCTGCAACTACAATGTCTGCTGCGCGACATTCTTCCCTTGCATCAATCGTTTTTGAATGAACTATTGTTACGGTAGCATCTGCACCTCTAGATGCGAGAAGCAAGGCCTGTGGCATTCCGACATTGAATGAACGTCCAATTACTACTGCTTTTTTCCCAGCCATATCTACTTCTGCCCAGCGTAGCATTTCCATAACCCCTGCGGGTGTACATGGTATCATTCCATCGAGCCTTCCTTGAACAATTCTACCTAGGTTAGAAGGATGAAATCCATCGACATCTTTGGTTGGATCAATCAAATCAGTAAGTGATTCTTCATCCATATGGGATGGCAGGGGCGACTGAATCAGTATTCCATGAAGAGAATCATTTTCATTTAGTGAAATAATAGTACTTGCAACCTCTTCTTGTTTTGTATTTGCAGGTAGTTCAATGTGAGTTGATTTGATTCCCAATCTTTCGCACGAACTTATTTTATTGCGGACATATACATGGGATGCGGGATCATCTCCAACTATGACAACGGCTAGGTGAGGTTGTACTTTACACTCAGCAATACGCATCTTTAACCTCTCTTCTAGATCAGAAGCGCAGGCTTTACCATTCAATCGCTTTGCTGGCATGGTCCAATCCAGAGGAAGACCAATCAAGAGCATTGCGATGTTAAATTCATTCTTCCTCATCAGACCAAAGTAACCTATCACATGCGGGGCAAGTGAATTGAGGAGGACGTGGACCATTCACTGTTTCTAAGTGCCCACACGGGCCGCAAAGTATTGTAGATTTAACCGGCTCATCCATAGTCACATCCACTCTGTACATGAAACGTCCTGCATCTGGTAACTTTTCTAAAGATGGTGTCCAATCAGCCACTGCTTCTGGGCTCATGCCCATCTGACTAGGTATTGACATTCCAATTATGAAACAAATAATTCCACTCAGACCTACAACACCGCCCATGGCGATGTTTACTCCAAGAGAGAACAATGCGCCGAAGATTATGAATACAATCCCACAAATTAGGAAGTTTTCTCTTCGATTCTTCATTAAATCAACTCATAGCTTTGCTAAGCGCTTTTGCTACTTCAGGAACTGAATCAAATGGAAGTGCGCACAAGCCAATCCTTACGCCGCCAGTCAATGGAACCAAAAACACTCCATTCTCAGCACATTTTTCTGCTACAGCAACTGGGTCCTCAGCCTCAATCCATGCAAAAAATCCATCCATTGTAGGATTTAGAGGGACACCCAATTTCTCACATTCAGAAATCAAGACATTCCTTCTATCGTCAAGCAATTTCTTCAGACGGTCTCTTTCTTCTCCCCAAGCGTTTCCACCTTCTTCTGAAGAATGCATTTCGCTTACACAGTATTGTGAAACTCTGGGAGTCGCACTCCAAGTTTGTCTGGCAGTAACACAAAGGACAGTTTCGAGTCTGTCAGTAACTTCTTTTTCCGGATGCATACTAACCAATGAACCTGTTCTGAGTCCATAAATTGTATGCGATTTAGACAAAGATACTGCGACTGTAACAAGGAAATTTTCAGGCCACATCATTCCATTCTCAAGAGATTCCAGAATCGTATCAGCCCAGGCATGGGTTTCATCTGCATATAGACTGTATGCTGAATCAATTAGCAATGTATGCCCCACACCAGGGTTATTTAGAGCAGATTCAACAAATGATTCTAAGCAAGTAGAGCGCCCTTTTGGACTCATCGAAAGTCCAGTAGGATTGTGTGCAGGATCATTTAACCACACCATGATTTTGTCTTGTTTTGAACAAAGTTCTTCTAATTTAGATTCAAACTCTCTTCTTGCAAAATAGGGATGCGATTCATTTCCATTCGGTGGCAACAAAGGCCATGTTTCAAATTCAAGTGAGTTGTTCTGAATGAATCCTTTGTATGGCCCCCAGTGCCTGTCTCTTAGAAGCACTGATTGACCTTTGTCTAGAAAATTGTTAGCAGAGAGATACAGAGCACCACTTCCACCGGGACTTGCAGTTGCAGTGAAATTAAAACCAAGTTCTTCTAATTCTTCTCTTGCATCTCCAAATGCCAATGTTTTGGATAAATCTAGGAAAGCTGGTAATCCAGCCAGTGGAGCATATGCTGCAATTTCTTGTTCGGGAGCATCCCTAATAGCGGCATCTACTGCCTTATTTATTGCAAGATTACCATCATTTTCTAGTAGAGCGCCAATGGTACCATTTACGGCAGGTAAGCCCGCTGCTTTCGCTTCTTGAAACTTAGCCCACCAACTAAAGATGGTGTCATTTCCATGCTTTCCAACACCAGCAGCGTTTAGGAATGTCTCTCCAGCCATGGATAAGCCAACGAGTTGGAGAATATGTTACTGCCGACGCATTCATGTAAGAAATATGTTTGGGTGGTTTGTCGCCAACGTAGCATAGCTGGTAGTGCTTCGGATTTGTAATCCGACGGTCGGGGGTTCGAGTCCCTCCGTTGGCTCCAAAAAACAGTTAACTGTGCAATTTCTGTCAAGGNTATGCGACCATTCCATCTCGCATTCCCAGTATCTGACTTGATTAAGACTGAAGATTTCTATGTTAATGTANTTAANTGNAGTATAGGTCGAAGGACNCCAAATTCAATCAACTTTAATTTTCATGGCCATCANATTGTTGCACACTTGGTAGACCAAATTNCAGAAAATANAAATTNANGTAAAGTTGANGGNAAAAAAGTGCCACCATTTCATTTTGGATTAGTTATGGAATGGNNNCAATGGCACGAATTTAGAGATTCANTGGAAGATAGAAANGTTGAATTTAGAATAAAACCNCATATNAGNTANCCAGGCAAGNTTGGNGAACAGGCAACGATGTTCATAGATGANCCTTCTGGAAATTCAATAGAATTCAAATCATTCCGTGATGATGAAAAANTATTNGCNACNNTTCAAGGTTCGGAAAATGAAATTGGNGGCGGNAAAATAGTCTAAGAAATAATCAAGGGGCAAGCACTTGTNGGATGGTTCATGGTGGCAAANCGCCTAGACGGGAAAGCCTGTTCATTAGAGGTNGAAACCGAGTTNAAAAAGAGAATNNATATCTGTCAAAANAATGGCATTAATCCNCATATTGCTGTNATTATTGTTGGCGATGACCCNGCTAGCCATGTATATGTNGGTGCTAAGATTAGGGCTTGTGATAGATTAANTATCAAAAGTACCCANATTGAACTACCTGAAAATACNGAAGAAAAAGAATTACAAGATATAGTCATGAAACTCAACNANGATGATTCAGTGCANGGNATATTGATTCAGTCACCATTACCCNANCATATGGATGAAGAAGGTTTGACCGATNTNATCAATCCCGATAAAGACGTTGATGGCTTCCATCCTACCAATCTTGGCCGGTTAGTTCAAGGAAGAAGTGACGGCATGTTGCCTTGTACACCCAGTGGAGTAATGAGACTACTTGAATGGGCTGGAATTGATACTCGAGGAAAGAAGGCGGTNGTAATTGGTCGTTCAAGAAATGTTGGCATGCCTCAAGCATTATTGCTAACCGCTAGAGGNGCNGATTCAACTGTCACAATTGCTCATTCGAAAACTGAAGATATCGGTAGTATTTGTAAACAATCTGANATTATAGTTGCNGCTGTTGGAAGTCCTGAGATGGTTAAANCAGAATGGATAAAAGAAGGGGCGATTATAGTTGATGTCGGAGTTAATCGCGTTGAAGATTCTTCNCGAGAAAGAGGTTGGAGATTAGCAGGGGATGTTTCTCCTAAGGCTGGAGAAATAGCATCTTGGTTATCNCCAGTCCCCGGTGGTGTTGGCCCGATGACTGTTGCAATGTTAATGGAAAATACTGTTAGATCTGCAGAGAATTTGNTGAATAAGACTCATATCTAAGCATTAGTAGTCGTGATAATATGGAAACTAGANATCCAAAGTTGGCGATTGCGGGCCGTATCGTTGGTTTTCTACTTCTATTAATCTGTATCATCTCTTGGAAATTAGTAGATGAGGATGTNTTATCTATNGAAAAACGAAATATAATCATTTACAGCATGATAGGAATTTCTTTATTGTCATTTATTTTAAGTTACATTGCTTCAAGAGAAAGAGCAATTCCTNAACTTGGGAGTAAACTTTCTGTTGAAGAACAATTTGCTGNNTTAGAGTCTACTCCAACTTCCTTCAATTCTAATTTTACNAAAACCGACCAATTTGGTTTTGAAACTGTTAGTTCACAAACCCAAAATATTATNCAAAGTATAGTTGGTACTCAAGTAGAACCTAATCAAATNGAAGTCCAATCAGCAATCAATTCATTATCGGAAGGGGATATAGGAGTATTATCTGCCGCCCAAGCATCTGCTAATCCTGCNCCTAATAGAAATGCTACACAGATACTTGAAACNGTTGTTCTAACTGACAGAAACAAAGAAACNCAAAAAAGAACTAATGTAGAAAATATACCACTACCTAATCAACAAAANATTTCAACTCCGGATTTATCTTGGATGGAAGAGGATCATCAATTTATCACTGAATTATCTGTTAAAGAAGTTCCACTTCCTCAAGATAGTTTAGAAAAGAGTTCANATATACAAAATAATGAAANTATCAATACACCTAACCTGCCAAATCTCGATGAACTACTAAAACAGGANTCCCAAAAAGAGATTATAGATTTAGAATCNATTAAGGTACCTATCATGGACANACAAACTCCTGACCTACCAGATATAGATAGTCTATTTTGAAACACAAGTTCAATAGATGTTGAGACTCTGGTTTATTCTATGTGGACTCAAGAGTTTGACTTACATAGCCATTCAGTTCACAGTGATGGAATTCACAAAGTTGACGAAGTTGCCAAAATGATGAAACAATCACAGGTCAAATTTTGGGCACTTACTGACCATGACACAATTAGTGGATGGAATGAAGCAAGAATTGCTGCTAATNAAAACCAAATAAATTTCATTCCTGGCGTAGAAATCACTTGCGAACCAGGATTAGATGCTGAAAAAGAAGAATTAGCTAGAATGAACAGAGAACGAGCATCAAAATCTTGGCATTTATTAGCATACTTCCCTACCTTTTCAGACTCTAATGAAGGTATAGAAAAATTTGAACAATGGCTTCTACCCCTCCAAGAAGGAAGATTGCCTAGAATGAAAAAGATGATNGANAAATTATCCGAACTCGGAATGCCTGTTCCGCTAGAAANGGTTCTCGAAAAAGCGAGTGGTTCGGTAGGTAGACCTCACTTAGCAGAAGTCATGGTCGAAATGGGTTATGTTGAATCGAAATCAGAGGCTTTTGAATTATGGATCGGAGATGGTTTACCCGCTCATCAAATTCAGCCCAAACCATCAATTTCTGAGGCGGCTAAAGTGGTTCATTCACTTGGAGGATTTGTATCACTTGCACATCCACTTTACTATGGCATATCTCCATTGAATTTGATTAATTTTTGTAACAAAAATGGAGTGGACTCGATTGAAGCATTTCATGGAAGTCATCCGGATTCATATAGATTTGAATTATGGACAAAAGCTGCTGAGAATGGAATTTCTATTACTTGTGGTTCCGATTTCCACGGAAATACCAATGGACATACCCCCGGATTTATGCCAGTCCCAAAAAAACAACTGAATGAACAATTACTCACTTCTAGTCAATGAATCTAGAATTAGAGAGATTTCAAATAATACTACTACAGGAAGAGCAACTAAAAATAATGATAGTGGGTCTGGTGGAGAGAGAAATGCCCCCAAGATGAAAGAGGTAAACCAAATGTGTTTCCTATATCCCTTTATTTGGGCTCGACTAAAAATACCTAGTCTAAGAATTAACAAAGTTGCTACGGGAGATTGAAAACCGATTATTGATGCTAAGGCCAAACTGACAATGAACCCAACATAACTAGATAATTTCCATTCCGTAGCAAGCCCTGAACTTTGAGCATCATCTGTAAGATACTGCAAGATCATTGGTGTCAAAAAATCCCAAGAATATAACAAACCAGCAAATGCCAAAAAAAGAACTGATAGAATAGTAATAATTATTGTTGGACCAAATGATGGGGGTTTGAAATTTAATTCTGCAATACGCTTTTTTACAGATTCATTTTTGACACCTTTATGACAAATTTCTACAAAAAGATAAATCATAACTAAAAAGGCACCTAAACTGGTTGCAACATTAAATTGAAGTAAGATATATTCAACGGGAGATACTACAATTATGCTTACATCATCTGGGAGTCTTGAAGGATTGATTAACCAACTAATTACTGATTTAGTTAAAGGAAAGCCGATTATGATTCCCAAAAGGAAAATTCCAACTATGAACTTGATTCGAGAAATTAGAAAATCTCTCGCATCTCGAACTATTTGACCACCAGGGGAATCAATCAACTCATTCATTGTATGAGTTAGCCCTTCTGATTCCGCCATGTATCGCCCAAACATCGAAGACTGATAACACAAGCGATTTTATTCGTCTTCCCAAATATGAGATGGAGAAGAATCAATCATTGAACGGTTATTTTTCTTCAACCTGACCAATCTGTATACTACAAAGGCAGTCATCCATAAAGAGGGTAAAGAAATTAAAATTGCAGTAGGCATTGAATCTTGGTGATAATCATTGACAACTCTAACTTCAAGAGTTGAACCATCNGAAGATTCNGAGGGGTTATGCAATACTATGAAATGAAANACATTATGTTGAGNNGTNTCAATNTCTANCGAAGAACCNGCTGNGATNGAATAATTNANNCCNAGAGTTTTCATTATCTGCCAATCAATAATACCATNATCCATNGCTGGAACACTATCTTCAACTTGTAAATAAACTANTTCTANCGTNATACTATCATCTAAATTTGTAATTGTAGAATNTACATANTCNCCATGANNAATCTCTTGNATAATTTCAAATGTAGAATCNTGAGGACCTAAACGATATGAAACNCTATCTTCNGATTGGTCCATCTGGTANTTTACAGCCATTAGAATNANTGTTAGCATAAACANNGTNCTGATTCCTTCNACTACTGCATGTNTTCTAATTTTAATTCGGCTAAATCCTTTGAAAAATGANCCATGNTCATTTCGGAGTCTTGGTTGAAGATGATGAATAAAAAGAGCACCTATTCCACCAATAATCATNCCTAATGGGATATCGGTAAACCAATGAATTCCCAGATAAAGTATNGAGAAACAAAATAGTAGAGTATTGATTAGNATGAATAGGTGATAAGGCCAATGTTCCCATTCAGACATTTTTCCACCNTTCTCTTTGACATGNAAATAATTCAAAACTAGAATACCAAANGGAATTGCNACATGTAGGGATGGAACNGCATTATCCAATGGATCATTNTGNGAATAAAANGTAGTATATGCTCCATCTTGNTATAGNAATGCNTCCATNCCTGGAATCCATGAAGAAGTNACCTCNACGTTNAAAAATAGATAATAAGGNACAGCAAGTGCATAAATTAGAAGATAATTCAATGTAACNTTATCTGTCATATCTCTATCTCCACTNTAAGCGAAGTATACTGTGGTAACATAAATTAANAATAAGTAGATAAACAGATAATGGAAATTNAAGATAGAGGTTAATGTATCATTATAGAATAAATCTTGAATNCCTTTTGTNAACTCNCCTTCAAGAGAATAAAGCCAATCTGTCCAATGCCCTACNTTCATTTTAATTGGTTCATTAAGAGCATCNGTAAGACTTTTCCANCGAATAATTATGATATAACCAATAGCGTGTAGATAGTATCTTTTTTCATGAAATTCNNTNGCCCAATCTCGTATTGGAATTCTNCGACCTTTGATGTGAACNGTNAANNNCCANCAAATTANTGGAGTCAAAAATAGAATTAGATACATCATAATCCTATATGGGCTCATGGCTTGGTCGCAGCATTAGATGATATATCCTTTTTGACTGCAAAATAGAAATATGTTACATTAAACAACGCTATGTAATAAACGAACATAACACCTTTACAAATGAACACATCATCCAACATATATGTCCGGGGAATGGCAACAAGCCCCAGAAAATACATTAGAGAGTTTGAGGCATGGAATTATTCATTCTGATGGAGTCGAATTTGATCTCAGACTCTCAAGTGATGGAAAATTGATTATTCATCATGATTCTGTTGTTTCCATACCTAAAGAAAAACGTGAAGGGCGTCCNAAATGGTTAGACTCTTGGTCTTTAGATGANCTCAAGGATGTAGGATTTACTAGTTTTGAAGATTTTATTAATGATTCAGTAATACAAAAACATTGGATAGAAGAGGGAAAAATGGCATGCTTAGAGTTCAAAAGGCCACATTTGTTGTCTCCNAATGGAAGAGGNCTTGTAAATAAATCAAGACAATACAGGTATATGACTAATGCGATGAACTTAGCGGAACAAATGCTTGATGAAAGTNAGATCCCTAATGAAAATTCAGTATTCTACGCTTTTTTTAGAGGCATGGAACANGTAATTAGAAANTCTAATATTAANCGAAACTGGGCTGAACTNATGCCTTCAATACCTTCTATTGGCAGTAGAACCTTCAAGCGAATGTATGCCTACCCACAATATATGTTAATGCCATTTTCTAGATTGGTNAAGCGCCATAAAAAGAGTGGNGCATCAATGATTCCATGTGCCATTGAATATTTCTCACCACTTTATGGAAGAGCATTGATAGGTAAGAAAGTGGGATTAGATGATAAGTATTCTAAACACCTTTTATCTTGTCAAAAAGGAATGCCAACCTATGTTTGGCCTGCAAAACCAGAACTCGAACATAAAATCTTGAATAATGGATTAACAGGATTAACTGATAATCTCGACCCNGAATTAACTTGGTTACCAAGTGGAAATGCTAGATGGAATTATCCTGCNACAAGGCCACTAGATAAGGCTCAATTGGAACTATTAAATTCTGCAAATCAGGAAAACCACCGCTCAATAATAAAACAACTNAGTGAAGAGGCTCCATTGTGGAAAGAATGTGACAAAAGCCGACGTATGGAATTAGTAAAATGGTGGAAAAATAAATGGAGATGGGATTATGAAATTAGTGACATATTAGATAATACTGCAAAGTCTCCACCATGGCAAAGTGTCAGATTAATCGGACATCGAGGTTCGGGAAAAACATCAAGACCTGTTCTAAAAAATATCACTTGATATGACGAAGTGTCTGTCCTTCGGGGAAGTATTTTGGTCGATAAATCGGTACACCTTTNCCACCTCTAAAAACAGAACGCTCATCGACAATTTGTGCTCCAATTCCAGCCACACGCGCCCANCCAAAGAAGGTAGTATAGTAGGTTGGATCAGTCAATCCAACATGGAATAATAAAGCTCCACTTGCAATGTCAACATTCGCATTAGGATTACTAATCTTAGGATTCTCGGCGAGAACTCTAGGAGCTACTTCTCTTAGTGCTCGGATGATTTTGAAATTTTCATCATCAGGACAAATTTTCTCTCCAAGCTCAAATTGAACTGTTGCTCTTGGATCTTCGACTCTTAAAACAGCGTGCCCAAATCCGAAAATAGGTCTTCCCGCTTCTAATTCTGAACGTACAAATCTCTCAACTTCTTCGACATCACTAGTTCCCACCTTCAAAACAAATTCGAGGCATGACTGATTTGCTCTACCATGAAGAGGTCCAGAAAGTGCATTCATTGCTCCAGCAATTGAAGAATATACATTTGCCTTACCAGATGCTACCGCTTTACCTGTGAATGTCGAAAGGTTACCTCCACCATGGTCCATATGTAACACAAGATATGTAGAAATTACTCTCTTCATAACTCCTCGGTCAACACCGTCTAAGTCCAATGTATCAATGAAACGATCAACTAAAGATTTAGAAGTATCATCATCTGGAATATTAGATTGTCGACCTTCACGAATTCTAAAAATTAGACCCATCAAGCGAGGCATTCTAGCAATCAAATTCAAAGCGTCTTCTTTCCAATCATCAGTAGTATCAAACATTCCTAATGCATGGATTCCAACAGAAAGCCAGTCCATTGGGTGACCTTTCTTTGGAAGTGATTGCAAGACTGATTCGATATCTCCTGGTATTTTGCCTCGTCTAGATAAATCATTTCTGAAAGAATCTAATTGTTCTGGAGTTGGTAGTTCTTTATTCATCAATAAATAAACGATTTCTTCAGGTTCAAAATTTGCTAATTCACTAATTGGGTAACCACAATAATGAACTCCTTCTGTCGGTGTAACAAAAGAAGTCCTACATGTGCCGACCGGGACCCCTCTAAGGCCAATGTTGAGATGGCTATTTGTCAACTCAAATAACACGTTCTCATCCCGCAAAGATTCTCCCCTCAACAACCCGACATAGCACTTGGGTATAAAGACGGCCTTAAGAAAATTGGACAAAATTCTAATTATGTTCTGACCACTTTCTAAATCCTTTTGTCGCTTGCCTATCAGAGAAAATCTGTATTCGTATTTTATCACCTTCTACCAAGATAGCATCTTCAGATGTTAATCCAGGACAGGTCTTTTTCACTTCATTCCATGACCGATTTGTTGAAAGATTTTCAGACCACCATGGAAATGCAGCACACTGTTGTGGCCTGACTTGATAGATATCGCACTGTTTTGAATCATTGAGATAGATACAAACATCATCACTCTTACGACTTTCTAAAATAAATCTCCCATCTAGAGTTTTTCTACAATCCTTTTCCAACCATTCTTCGACCTCCATTCCTAGATGCTGTGAAATCCTTCGAGCATCTGAGGTTGTGAGATATACAATACCTCCAGGTTCATCACAGCATTTACCACAGTTTGGCTGACATGAGAATGGGACTCCTTTCATCCACCAAGGAGACTTCATTCTTCTTCACCCGAAAGTAATACTGATTTAGGAGTTAAAGTAGAAGTCGATATAATTCCTTCAGGATGTGGTTCTAAAGTATCACCTATCTTAACCAGCGAATTACTTTCATCAGATTCAAACAAATCTTGTGCCGAAACTTCACTGCTATCAATATCCCACTCTCCGCCGGGTTCATGACTATCTAAAATCGAAGAAATATTAGATGAAACTTTAAGGATATTTGAAGAGGTTTTTCTTGGTTTTTTTCTTCTAACAACAGGTTTTCTAATTAATTTGGCTTCAACAAATTCAGGAAGAGGTTCTCTTTCTGGATCGATTTCAACTAATTTATGCTCAAGTTCACGTAAATCGTCTGCTATCAAGATTAAGTCTTCTAGCGACGCTTCACTCGCTCTTTGTGATAAGTCTATCATTTTACTTTCTAGATCCTCTAAAATAATTGCATTTTCAGCTAATTCCATTTCTGCTGAGTGGAATTGGCCATCAATATTCATCTCAATATCGGTTAAAATATCAGCAGCAGTGCCNAAATCATCTTCTTCAATTCTCTTTCTTTGGGCAATCAGATGTTTGTCTCTGTCATGTAATTCGAGGACAGATGGTGCTTCAGGAGTTAAATCTTCAAGAGTTGTTTTGACATGTCTTTCAAGTAANTCTATNTGAGATTTNGATAAATCTTCATCATCCCAATTTGGAGGTTCATATTCTTCTGTTAAAGACGGTAATTCACTGGTTAATTCTATACCTCCAATTTCATTATCGCTGTAAACAACATCAACCGCACTAGAAATTAATCTCTGGGCAACATCCTCAACTCTTTCTCGAACTATTTCATCATGTATCATTTGTGAATCAAGTGGTATATCGGATAATAACGAAGAGACATCGTGTGCATCAGCAATATTTTCTCCTGANAAAATNGCATTTGCAACTTTTTCTAAATTCGATTTCGTCGACCTCCAACTTGGAGATTCATGAGTTACTAGTGTTGCTAATTGTGCGTCATCAAGAACTATGTTTAGTGTAATAGATCTCTTTCTGGCAAATAACATCAAACTTCCAGGACTAGGAGATTTAATCGAAGTCTGAACACTTCCACGACATAGGTCCCAAAGACGAGATGCCGGCCATTCTTTTGGTGGGCTGGAAGATGTCATTATAACATGAACATTGAGATTTAATGCATAGTCAATCATCTTACCGATTTCATGGGCCATGATTTCATTTTCAGCAATAAAATCTACATCATCTATNGCTAGCAATCTACATCCAATGAGAGAATCTTGCCATCCTTCTGGAAGATTNTCCATATTTTCAAGTTCGATACCTGAAATTAAGAAAACATGGCCTTCATGCCTTTGAAGAATCGCTTGAGATATNGCATGAATTAAATGAGANCGACCAGTTTCCCTAGCCCCAGTAATCAATAATGGATTTAGGCCATTACCTGTAGAGTCTATTACACCCTCAGCCAACTGTGTTGCTCTACGATTTTCTACCACAGTCACCCATTGCTTGAATGTATTATGTGATTCAAAATTCAATTTTTTTGGCCAATCAAATTCTTTAGGAATGTGAACAGTATGATGGTGAGCAAGTAAAGAAACATCTTGTTCCAATTCATGATGACTCAGATGTTCGGTTCGCCTTTGCCCATTTACAACACTCTTCCAGATTGGAGTTCCGTCACTGACATAACCGAAGTAATCATTTTCATCATAGAAATTGTTTTGCGAATCCTCTTCGATAGAAGAAAGTGTTCTATCCCTCAATTTTTGTATTCTNGATGCTACGACATCTGAAATGTCCTCGCCCCTATTATTTAGCTCAATAGAAGGCTTGAATGTTCTACTTTCCCTACCTAAAACATGGTCTGCTAAAATATCAAATGTNGGTCTAGATGNGACCCCCACTCTTTGAAGTAATCTTGATTTTCTAGTATCNTCTACAGATGTACGGCCTAATATTTTGTTCAATTTAGATCGAGCAGCAATTGGTTTCTCNNCGACTNGNACTTCTGAATTCTCNTGGTCTGAAGGATTTAATCTCTCCAAATGTTTCTTGGCATTTTCNAGAGCNAAATTGAGTTGTTGCTTACGAGTCATCATTTNCATCACCTCCAACTCTGTTCAGTGGTTTGCCCTTGCTATCAAATAAACTGGTCGAACTTTTTTCATTAGACTTACTTTCATTAGTCCAATTTTGGTAATGTTGTTCAACTGATACATGGTTTTGGGTTCTAGTGGCAGATTCTCTAGCATATTTAGAATTAGTTTTCTGTACATCAAGATTTGAAGAAGGGAGTGGAGTATTATTAGAAGAAATATTGTCTTTATTATTTCGGTATTGNACCACTTGCTTATATTCANTCTNCGGTAGATTCAAAATTTTCTTTGCCGCTTTTTGTTTNCCNGCTTGAGTCAAAGAATNATCAATAATTTCTTTCNTTGGCTTGAAAGTTCTTTCAAAGGCTAAATCTTGACGACTNGAGTAATCCGTTAAATCACCNGCAATACCNACTTTCTTTGGAACATANTTGTTATAATTTTCAATTTTNCCTAATTCAGTAGTATTCTGNGCTGCAGCCAAGATACTACTTTTTGAAATTTGGTTCGAGGATTTGTGTCTATTGACTTTCTTGACTCTGCGTCTTTTTACTATNGTCGCCTTTCTTGGCTCAATNACTTTTTCAACAACTTCTCTTGAAGGNGTTACAATAGTTTCANTTTGCCTTTTCTCTTGTNNTGGNGATTNNAATTCCTTTTCATCTACTAANGTAGAATCGGAAACAACGGATATATCAGCNGAATCGATAATACTTTCATCATCCTCAACNAATTCTATTTGTGAATCCTTAATTGCTTTTTCGAAAGTCTCTTTGAGTTCTATATCTTCAACAATTTCAGAATCCGATTCCCCCCATTGTTGGACTACTTGTGCAAGATTCTTTCCTGCTGATTCAATATCTTCGGAATGAATAATNTTACTGCCTCCAATGTATTCACCACTTGACATTTCAACAAAATCACCACTTCGTGATGAAACTAAATTCAATTGCTGTTCAATCCAAATATTTTCTTCATCACTTAATTCAAGGCAAATTGGATGTTCAAATAGTGATTCTCCTTCCATTAACCACAATTTAGCGATATTANCTGATAATTCATCTACTTCTCNCGATAGGTTATGTCTAGTAATAGAATCAAATGAAGACAAATCACAGGANAATAAAATNGCATGATCTTCNATTCTAACCTCATCTGCCACNTCCCTAATAAATTGCATCAATGATGCATCATCTGACTTACTGGCAAGATATTCCAAGCCATCGATTGCGATTATCGCTTGTTTNTTAGCCCATAAAAAATTCATGATTTGCTTTCTTAGTAGGTCTAAATCTGGTAATATTGAACCATTTTCTTTTTTTGAACTGAGCCACAAGCATGAACTAAGTGGTAAATCAAATTCTCTGTTTAGGATACTTGGATGTGTCCTTGTTATCACTAAAATAGGGCGCCCATGCCCAGCGAAAGCACTGGAGATTTCAAATACTAATTCTGAATTTTCACAATCAAGTAATAACACATCACCAAGACTTAGTTTCTTATTTTCACCCTCCAATCTCTTTAGTTGAGCTTGTGATTTTTGGCGAATAATTTCGGGTGCATCAACCGACGCTTCTATTTCCGGAAGTCTATTGTCTCTAACCCATCTGCGGGATTGAAGTTTTACTTGATTCCACCATTGATCTTGGGTATTATTTTCCTCNTTATCATTAGAAAATAAAGTGGCATCGGGATATANATTTACTATTCGTTCAATTTCTTCGTCGCTAAGTTCATGNAATGAAATTAAAGCATCAATAGTAGTGGCATCATTCTCTATTTCCAACAATCCCTCTAATCCCATTTTAATGGANTCNGATTCGTGAATTGCTATTTTTGGTATTCCATTGTGAATTANAATTTGACTTACTCGAGGCATCATATCTTTTGGTTTCCTCTCAATCCTAATATGGCCCGATATATCGAGCCTTGACATATCTCCGGCCAATTGGCTCAAAGCATCATGTCCTCCTCGGCGAACTTCAACAACCACGCCTTGAGGTAATTCGACCATTAGTAGACCCCTACGGTCCCAGCCTTCGGTATATGTTCTTGAAAGGTGCGGATGATTTTGGGGAAAAGAATGGTTTTTGACCCTATGTAAAAAATACCGCAAATGATTGTAAAGTCTAATTGACCCCACCTTTAGCGACAACCATGGCTGAAGAAGGTGAATTGCCCAAAGGTGTATTGCCGTTTCATCAACTACCAATTTCTAAATCACAAAAATTTCAATTGTTGATTACAATTATGGTAATCATTTCCCTATCCTTAATTTCAATTCTGTGTTGGATTTCGTTTAGTTTGCCAACTTGGAGTATACTTTTGATACTGTCACTTGTGGCGTTATTATCAGTACTTTTTTTGCCAACTCAACTAGCAATAATGAACACGCCTGTAGCTGTTAATTTGAATCATCCATTTATTGATGATGAGCCAATAGGTGATGCTGAAGTTTATGTCAGGTTATCTAATGGTGAGTGGATTAAACCCGGAAAATATAGAGTGAGAGTTAACCGTGATGAAATGATTGGAGGATACAGTCTAGTTGAAGATAATGAAGATTACAGCATAATCGGACATTTTAGTAATTCAAAGAATCTCAAAACGTTACAAACATATGTGACTCTGATCAATCAAGCACTTTCACTTAGAGATGCAGTAAATGAGGAACAAGACACTATTGAGGATGCTAGAGAAAGAGAAGAACTAGATACTGGATTACTCGATAGAGAATGGATGGAAGAAGAAGAGATTCCTGTTTCAGGTCCGATTTCTCGAATAATGTCTCGAAGCGAATGAATTAGTTCGATTTAATCCCGTATATTCAAATCCTAAGTTCATTTGGAACGGTTGTGAATCGGCTTTCAAACTGGAAAAATAGTATTGAATCTCTTGATTCCAAAGACCAAGAGATACTCCTTGGAACATCTCTTTCAAAACTATTCACCAAACTCCCGCTATGGATTTCACATCCTTCCAACATTGGTGGTTTCTACGGTATTCTTTGTTCGATTGCTCTAATTTTACCTTATAGATTTGCAAATGACGAATATTCAGGGTGGTTTGGAGATTGGGGTCTTCATTGTTGTTTACTAATTGTGGCCTGCTTTTTTCTTGGATTATGTTCGACAATTATTGTAAGTTTATCGAAGCGATTTCCAACTGCGCCACCTCGTTCGATTCTTTACCCTATGCCGTTTTTGGGATTGGCATTGTTAACTATCGACCGTACCCAAATTTTAGACATTCCCGCAATTATTTGTTGGACACTTCTTCTTTTACCAGGTCCACTTTATGTTCATTTATCTTGGGCACCTCGTTGGAGATTATTGTGTATGATTGAAGATGGTAAAAGTCCGTTTGAAAATAAGGAAAATGTTGAAAAAGAATATGATGATTTTGGAGAATCTTCTGCAAAAGAAGACTTAGAAATTATTTCTGTAGTAGAAGATTTTGAATCTGAATAATCAAATTAATCCTACTTTAGGGCCAACTTTCTCAAATATTGATAATACTTGATTTAGGTCATCCATACTAAGTCCAGAGGACATTTGAGTTCTAATTCGTGCCTTGTCTCTAGCAACCATAGGAAATACAATTGCTCCAGCCATTACACCATGTTCTGCAAGGGATTTTGTCATCGCTTTAGCAATGCTAGATTCACCACACATTACCGGAATAATTGGGGTTGTAGATACACCTGTGTCAAAACCTAAATTCTGTAATTCCTTACGGAAATAGTTGGTATTATCCCATAGTTTTTGGTGATGTTC
>PAJN01000002.1 GCA_002710205.1 Methanobacteriota archaeon
TTTCACCGATTCAACCGTTGCCAGCATCGAAAGCTGGCTACCGCTTAGAGAGGCAAGGAATCCGGAAGGAGACCATCTNCTTGTNACCAAGAGAGGCAATGCTCTGCAATCTAGAAGCGTTCANCGCCTGATGGATAAACTGGCNGATGAGGCNGGAATGCCTAGAGGACGANTGACTCCTCACGTATTGCGCCACAACTTCGCAACAGGTCTACTCGAGAGAGGAGCCGATTTGGTCAGCATCCAGAGACTGCTAGGTCATGCTAGCATCGCTACTACCAGAGTGTATCTAGAAATCAGCGACCAGACTTTGAGAGAGATCTACAAACGTGCTACGTCTGTTGAAATTGAAGAAGAAGAATCATGAACGCGCTTTCTTGCGCTTCTCGATTTTTGGTGGACCTGCCCATTCTCTATGGCTGGCAACCTTGTTGCCTTCATGTCCTTCGATTGGACAATATTTGCCACTACGACAGCGTGAACAATTACCCTTAGGAGGTAATTCGACTACTTTGCGCAATTTCCCATACTTGCGCCTTGGCATACAGACCCTTGACAAATGAGGGTCTTACAATATATCGCTGTAAGCAATCACTTTTTCTTGAACCAAGCCATGTCTTTGACAGAGCGNGGGACCTTGAGTGTGCTTCCCTTTCGACCATCTTTGGANTTCTCGGTCTTGACTTTGTGTTNTCCGGATTTGTTAACCGTCTTTTCTGCAACCTTTTTGCCAGCTGCTGCTGCTTTGGATGCTGCTGCCTTGGTCTTAGATGCTGCTTTCTTTGCAGTAGATTTCGCCTTAGCGGTGGTTTTCTTTGCNGTTGATTTTGCTTTAGATGCTGCTTTTGCTGCACCTTTCTTTGCGACGGCTGCTAACAATTTCTTGGAAATTGCTGCGCTCAAACCTGCTTTAGCAAGGCCTTTTGAGCCTGCTTTGTTGATTCCGGCAGCGGATTTTATTCCTGCGTCACTGAGTTTCTTTGCTGTTGCTTTACCTACTCCTGGCAATGCCATTAGAGCAGCGAGAGGGTCCTTCTTCGGCTTAGCGGCCATATCTTCACCTAACCTAGGCATGAGGCAGCCATATGATGAACCCTTCTCTTTTCGAAGGGGGAAAATTAAGTCTAAAGGCCGGTGTGAGTAAATTATGCAAGAGAGGTTGGAGGCGCTATCTTCAACCCTATATGCTCAGGTTAGAGATGCTGGGCCATCTCATGGGTACGATCTAGAAGGGTACCTCAGGCCAAAGGCACATCCAGCGAACATAGCCACTGTTTATCTGGGCGACGTAGCACAAATATTGCTCAAAGTGATGCAAGGAGCAAGCACTCCACAAATGGACAAGAAGCCTAGTTTTGATGAACAGAATTGGACCGTTTCATGCCGAGCTGGTGATATTACTCTAACCATTGACAGTTATTCTTACTGGGGATTCGGATTACTAACTCGGTGCTATGCGAATACGATTACACTGGAAGGCCCATTGAGTGAAAGAGCGAGAATAGTATTCGACTTAGTTGCTTCATTACCTCACAAACCATGGGAGTTTTCCCGCAGAGGGAAATTCAGTTCCAAGGTCAGTGATACGGATGAAAACCAAGAATGTTGGATGGCNCANATNGAGAGAGCGCGCGANGATTTAGGAGAATTAATCGAAGCGACATTACTCGAGAAAGGAGACTGTGAAGATATCGAGATTGCACGGAATGCTCTTGCTGACGACAATGCCCCCGCAGTATTACGTGCACTAGCACGAATCGAGGCTGAATCAATCGATGTAGAAGTGGAAGATGTCAGCCCAGATGGGATGGTTTTGCAAATTGATGAAGAAGCTGTTCCGTTCGTCGATTTGTCTTTTGAAGAGGAATAATCAGCGCGCGTCGCGTTGATAAAGGGGATAATTGTCGGCGGTGACATGGCAAAGAAAGACGGCGGCGGCATTCAGCAGGCTGCAGGTCTAATTCGATACTTCGATGAAGAATCGGAAGACGCTTGGAAAATCACTCCAAGACAGATATACCTTGCATGTATTGGTCTGTCTGGATTCATCTACCTCGTTAACGAGGGCGTAGTCGGATGGATCATGGATTTGTTCTGATTACCTTAGTGGTTCAATCAAAACAACAGAACCTTCGGTTCTAGCCATTCCTTGTGCAACTTGCATTGCAGTTTCCAAATCCAGTGTAGCACCTAGAGTTCTAGGTCCTTCGACTTCATGGACTACCAATCTGTGAGTAAGATGAGTTAGTGTCTCTTGGCTAATTCGCTCGAAAATCCACTTTTCATCTTCGATTCTAACCATAGCTGGAACATCGACCAGTGGCCCCATTTCGTCGCCAGTCAATCTAGTTCTACCGCTAAGTCCTTGTAAATCTGCTAAAGGCCTCCATGAGCGTTTCTTTACTCTCATTCTGACCTTGTTGTCTTGGCTTACGCCTTCTCTAAATGCTCTTCCCATCNGGATCCCCATCCNTGGAGAANTACTTCTCCNAANCGCAATCGNATTTTATCCATTCATAAGAGTTGGGGGGACTTCCCATTCTTTACGACGCTTTTCGACTTCCTTTCTCAAGCACCAAAGGTGAACTAATTGAAATTAGCAAAGCTAGTAAAATTCCTAGCAAAATATTGCTGGTCAAATCGGTCTGAAGACAGATGACCATCGGGCTGATTGAAATTCCAAATCTCCAACCCCAAGCCTCAGGGCGAGGGTGTGCATCAAAGCCGAGTAATGGAAGTAACATTCCAGCCAAACCGAGGCTTGTTACAGCAACTGTAAGCCATAATGCGACAGCGATGGCTCCATGTCCATCGCCAATTCTATTGACATTAGAAACCAAAGCATAAGTGGTTGCGAAGATAAAAATTATTCCGATTAGAGTTGAAATTGCTAGGGCATTTGCTCTTCCATTTCCGCTACCGATTTTAGGACTTATTTTGTCCTCAAGGAATGGTAAGAATCCAATGAATAGCATCGAGACAATCACCACAAGAAGGTCTCCGCTATCCAATAAATCAGAGCCGAATAAAAGGATTGCAAATACAACAATAATGCTCAAACTATTCTTTTCATCGAAGGAATTTGAATTGTACAATAACTGAGCTAACAGTATCCCGAGAATTATTGACTCAACTCCTGCAAGAAGGTGTTCTGCAAATGTGAATGTCTGGATCGTCTCTTTTATGCCACCTTCTGGATACATTGTGAGTAGCAAAACGAATGTGATGCCGCCGCCAAATCCGTTGAAGTATTTCTTATGGAGTCCTTTGTTAATGTAGTACTGAATCAATGCACACATCACTGCGACCATAACCAATACCGAACCTCCAGACTGTTGAATAGATTCGATTGGTGAAAGAATAAATGCAGCCAAAGATAGAACTGCTGTAATGCTAGCTAACCACTTTCCTTTTTCAAAAATCGGCGAGATAAACATAGCCAGAGCAGAAAGCAAGGCAAGGGTCGCCAGCGTTTCTGCCATGACCCTCCCACATACAACTGACCCATTAGACTTGCACAAGCAACAAGAGTGAGAGACCTGACCCCGCGCCATGGTGCGACCAGCCGACGAGGCCTTACTCGAGGAGTTGGCTAGCACCCCCTTGGCTNGATTATCCAGAAGTTTGGGCATTGATGTCGANCAGTGGCTCCCATTTGCATCATCGCCACTTCCGGTAACTTGCCGCCTTACTCCAAGAAGGCACGACATGAATTGGACCAGAGAAATGCTGGAATCAGTCGGCGGGAAGAAAATCCCTTGGATGACCACTAGTGAATCTTGGATTATGCCATTCTCGAAAAGTGACTTCCCTAACGAAGAAGCAAAGAAAATCATGGCTTTACTCCATGAGACCGGTAGAATCACTCGACAAGAAGCCGTATCCATGTTGCCTCCGGTTGTACTTGAGCCAGAGGATGGAGATCTTGTGATGGATACGTGCGCAGCACCTGGCTCGAAAGCGACACAGTTGGCAGAAGCAATACCCAATGGCATCGTTCTAGCTAATGAGCCATCGTCTGGAAGACTCAACTTACTTGTAACCAATCGCGGTAGATTGGGAATTAGTAACATGCTAATCATGCAACATGATGGTAGGCACATCGGTAGGATGCCAAAGCCTGGTGTGGATGGAGTGGTTGTCGATGCACCTTGCAGTGGTACAGCGACCACTAGAAAGAACCGTGAGTTGTGGCGTTCATGGACGCCAAAAGTCGGCCGCAGCTTATTCCAATTACAATCAGATATTGCGTTTAGAGCAGCACAATTATTGCGACCGGGGGGGAGAATGGTTTACTCTACCTGTTCACTAGACCCTATTGAAAATGAGGCTGTAGTCTGTGAAATTTTGCNAAGATNCCCTTGGCTAGAATTAGTAAAAATTGATGCTGAAAGGTTATTCCCATCATTGATCTGTCACAGAGGTATTGATGATTGGCCAATCCTTGATGAGAATTCTGAGGCTGTTGAATTTGAAGGAGAAATCCCTCGCCTACCCGGCTTGGCAGAAAACATGCTCAACCCACACCAAAGAGGAATAGAGGCGCCTGAATTATCACACACGATTAGAGTTCATCAGCACGATAACGACACTGGGGGATTCTATGTTGCATTATTCGAGCACATAGCAGAAAGGACACCTGAAGGAATTGCTAGGTCGATGATTTTGAAGCGCGAACTGAATCGTGAACCTGAGGAATTACCCAGACAAAGAAAGAACAAACACACTACAGTGCCTGCATCTGAAGATACTGTTGACGAAATCTGCTCAAAGTGGGGGTTGAACAAAGATGATTTCGCTTGGTGGCAAAGAGGAAGGAGAGTTAACCTGTCAAGCAAGATGGTGAAAGACCGATTGTTCGAGCCAATCGTATTCAACAACAAAGGAGATTACTGGCCAGGAAATGATTTCCATCCATTAAGGATTATTCACGTTGGCCAACCAACATTCACTGATAACAAAGGTATTTGGAGAACAAGGCAAGAGTCCCTCGAACTACTGAGACCTCATCTGAAAAATGGGGTTGTTGAAATCGATTATGAAACTATGATTTCATTGCTAAAAGGCTCTGTTCCACTCAGAGAAGAGTTCTCGGTTCCTATNGAGAGAGGTTCTTTCATTCTAAAGTGTGGAGAACACTTGATGCCCGNATGGGTGGCTGCTAGAGTTTCACTGATGATCGATGAAAAGGAGCGAGAGGTTCTTCGACTGAAACTTGGAATAGAAATCGAGGAGGAAGAANAATGAGGGCTTTTGCTATCCTTGTAGCATTGCTGCTAACTCCTCTTGCAGCAGCAGTATCCGACCTATCGGTATATTCTGAAGCGAAGTATTCCAGCCAAAGTGAAGCACCTATCCTCGTGGAATGGTTCCACGGTAATGATGACGAAAGTAAGGTTGAGGAACTCGCACAAATGGACAGAGATGGNGAAATCACTCTNCTTCATTGGCGAACTGGNGCTGAGGAAGAAGGNGGCGGNTTNCCGGATGATGATGCAAATTCTAGGATGATGTATCATAGCTTTGAGCAAACTCCNGCAGTTGCAATTGANGGATATCCAGAAAACATCTCCGACATCAAACCCGNAATTAGGCAAAATGAAGTTGAAATTGATTGGACAATACAATTGATCGGTTCTTCTGAAGTTGAATTGCTGAACATAACCGCCACTTGGACCAATCCAAAAGCACTCAATGGAGCTACACAATTACACGTATTCATTATCGAAACAAATGCAATTGATTCGAAAGGTCGTGAAGTACCTAATCTGGTCAGAGATTGGGCGCCTTCATCCTNATTCTTTTTCGCAAATAACTCTACAAATCAATGGAATGAAACGATTAGCCGTGACTACTTAGTAGGCGCAGGCATCGATATCGGAGATGCTAGTTTTGCAGATAAATACGAAGTAATTCTCGTTATGATTGGTGGCTTTGAAGATGAAAATTCCAATCGTGTACTTTCCATACAAAGATCGAAGATGCCNACATATTGGCAATCTGTAGACCAAGGTTCAATCTTGACTCCAGCAGTTCTGTTACTGTTATTGATAGCATGTATAGGATTCATTGTATTCGCTGAACGAAAGAGAGAGAAGGGCCTACCAAGATTGGAAGGCTCCTGGTCGAGTGAAGAAAATACCGTCGAATACCGATTGATAACCGGATATTCTCTCGACATAGGGGACCTAACTATGGGTGATGGTTGGAGATCTAATGGTAGAATCAAGAAACAAACTATCGCTGCCAACACTACNCTCGAAGGGAAATTAAGAGTTACAGGCAGTGGAGATTTCTCAATGGGGATAGCGGTAAAAGTAGACCAATTGGGAGATTGGATTCTCGATTTGAACCTACCTGAAAAACAGTCGAATGATTGAATACATGGGGCCTTTCGTTTAGGAACATGGCTTTGGATTCCGTAGATAGAGCAATTGTTGATGCTCTGTGTGAAGATGCACGTTTTTCCCACAGACAACTCGCACAAAAAGTGGGNGTAGCCCAAGGTACTATCACTAATAGGCTGCGAAAGATGGAAGCCGACGGCATTATCCAGGGATACGCACCTGTGCTGAATGCAGACTCTGTGGGTTGGAGTATGACAGTAATGGCTGGTCTTTGTATTGAAAAGGGCAAAATCATGGATGTGCAAAAGCACATTTCTGCCGACCAAAGAGTGTTCGCAGTGTATGATGTGACTGGTGATTGGGATTCAATGGTTCTAGCGCGCGTAAAAAACCGAGAAGACTTGGATGACCTAACCAAGACTGTTTTCACTCTTTCAGGAATTACGAGATCATACACTCATGTTGTTCTGAACACTGTGAAGGAATCAGGCGTCTGCCTGCCCAAGGAATGATGGTAAATCCTCTACACACATTGTATCGGGCTTCATTGCTTTTGATAGCGCTCTGCGCANCTCATCGCATGGTTTGATGTCAAGGCTCGTCATAGAATCCATCAGCCTTCTTTGTAACCTACCTCCGGTTCTATCCCAATCCATCAAAACGATACAACTTCCATAGTTTTCAACAATGTAAACAACCACTCTATCAACNGTCCATCCTCGGTTCAATTTCTCAATTGGACCAGTNAAACCTAGNCTCCTCAGCGCAACTTCATCGCGCTTGCCTTCGACCAAAATCACCTTGCCTTCGGCGTTTTCCTCGATGCATGATTCAAGGGCTCTATGTGCCAAAGCGTATCGTTGTTCACGATTCAATTAATCCCTCCAAAATAGTGATGATTCGATGAGAGGAAAGGTTTCCCACCTGCACCTTCTTGGTTCTTGCAGTGTGGCCAGAAATAACCGTAACTGGGCTTGAAAAAATCGTCGAAAGAACGCTGCATACCGCATGATTTGCCTGTCCTTTCTTAGCTTCAGCTTTGACAGCAACTTGGATTCTATTCCTCCATTCATTGAATCCAACTATTCCTTGGCGTGAAGATGCGGGCTGAACTTCGATGTCAATTAGCACCCCTCCATCGAGAGTGGATTGGATACAAGATTCAATCCCCATTATGTTATGCATAGCCCGTTTATCATAACAAATCTTCCTTGAAAAAATGTCGNCTATACGCAATCAATTAATACGGCCATCTGACCCGTCGGAACATGGGCGCTTCGCGTGAGCTATGGCCTGATGAATACACTGTGTTCAATATTCTATATGATAAATTTCTTTTCTGGTCTATCGTAGTGGGTTTATTCACTTTCGCTTGGCTCCTAATCGCAATACTGCGCTACAGAGAAGGCATTGAACCTGCGGGCAAGGAAGAACTCAAGGTTGGAACTTTTCCTAAGGAGCGCCACAACTTCGACCTTGAATTGGCGTGGTTCGTTGGACCAACAATCTTGGTCGTTTGGGTAACAATACTTGCATTCGGTTCTATGAACATCGTTTGGGGTGAAGTTCAGGACCTACAGGAAGAAGGTGCATTCACTGTTGAAGTGAATGGACTACAGTGGTACTGGGATTTCTATTACCATGATGAGTTAACATGGGAAGATATGGATACTGGCCATGATGTTACTTGGAACTCTACCGGACTCTTCATTGATGCTGGCGAAGGCGCCGCATCTGCTGTAGTTAATTGGGGTAGACCGGTCCTAGGGTTATCTGAAACTCTCGATCTGAGCAATACCACAACTATGGATAGAGGCTTTGATGAAACTATTCCACAAAGCGTAGAGATTCAAGATGCTGATGGAAACATCCTCCACCGATGGCAACATATTCCTGAAGCTACGGACCTCTATACCTACAAGATGAGTGGGGACCTAATTATTCCATGTGACGAAAACGTTCTCTTCAACATATTCAGTATGAATCCTGAAAGAGAATCCAACTTCGACCCAACCAACACCTACCAAGGTGTCCAACACGCATTCTGGCTACAAGAATGGGGTATGAAAGAAGATGCAGTTCCAGGTCTTGACTCTGGAACTTGGATGTATGTTCAACCAAATGAAGCCGGCGTATTCCCAATCAAGTGTGCTGAATACTGTGGTAAAGAGCACTCGCTAATGACTGGTGAAGTTGAAGTTGTGGCCAGAGAAGGTATGACTTGCGACGCCGATTTCGGCGTTTACTTCGAACATGAGGAGTTGAGATCGTGAAGGCAAGAAGTATTGCAGTACTAGCGATTCTTTTGGTCGCACTCGCTTCAACCACCTCGTTTGAAGCCCGCCAAACTGGTATTGTAACAGAAGGAGGGTGTGGCTGTCACGGCGGAATGAATTCCAACACTGTAATCACTATTGACGGCCTTCCTGATGTATTCAACGCATCTGAAGAATACCTTTTCACACTTACAATCAGTAACGACGATGTCCCTGTAGAAAACCCTGACCAGAACGGTGGATTCAGTATGATCCTAACCGGCGGCGGTGTTCTAGAGTCCGTACCGGACATCAATGGAAATACTGCATCTGAAATGGATGGAGGATTAACTCACAACCTAGATATCAACGACCGTAGAACTTGGGAATTCAAGTGGACTGCTCCTGCGGATGACACCGCAATTGCTAGTTTCCTTATCTTTGGAAATGCAGTTAACGGAAACGGTGCTGCTGACGCATCTGGCGAAGACCAGTGGAACAAGCTCGAACTTGATGTCCCTGGAATCAACGCCAACCCAAGTGCACCAAGCGCTGAAGCATTGACTATCCTGATGACCGTCATAGGATTGGCACTTGGACTAATTCTAATCGGAAGCATGTGGGTATTCTACACGCGCAACCCTGACAACTTCTCTATCGGTAACTTCTGGTCTTACCTCAAGCCGTGGCTAACCACAACAGATCACAAGCAAGTCGGTGTCCTGTACTTCTTGTATGGATTCTTCTTCTTCCTTGTCGGAGGATTGCTGGCACTACTATTCCGTATCCAGTTGATGTTCCCTGAGAATGATTTCCTCACGCAAGCAGAGTACAACTCATTCTTCACACTACACGGTACAACCATGATTTTCCTTGCGGCAATGCCGATGATTGCAGGATTCATGAACTACATCTTGCCACTACAGATTGGTGCTAAGGATCTTGCTTTCCCAAGAATCAACGCCCTTGGATTCTGGATTATTGTTGCAGCTGCACCTCTAATCTTTACAGGTGTATGGAGCGGTGAAGCAGCAGACATCACCTGGGTTATGTATCCACCATACTCTAGTCTAACCGGACATGCAGGAGGTCCAAACCCTGGAACTATTGCATTCATTTCTGGTATTGCTTTACTTGGTGCATCTTCGACTCTATCCGGTGTCAACTTCGTAACCACTACTTTCACAATGCGTGCAAAGGGTGTTGGTTGGATGAGAATGCCTTTGTTCACTTGGTCGGTTCTAATCAGCGTATTCATGCTGTACGTGAGTCTGCCAGCATTCATTATTGGCATATTCTTCTTACTATTCGATTCGACGATAGGCACTACTTTCTTCACGGCTGGTGGCGACCCGTTGCTGTTCCAGCACCTGTTCTGGTTCTTCGGTCATCCTGAAGTATACGTGGTTGTAGTTCCTGCATTCGGAATTGTTTCTGAAGTATTGGCTACGAGTGCTCGAAGATCTATCTTCGGATACAGGTCAATGGTTTACGCCATGGTAGGAATTGGAGTTGTTGGTTTCATCGTATGGGGTCACCACATGCTAACTAGCGGTATGAGCCCAGCATGGCGTGCAGCGTTCATGATTACTACAATGGCTGTAGCTATTCCAACCGGTGTTAAAATCTTCAACTGGCTTGCTACCCTATGGGGTGGAAGTCTGGTGTTCAAGACACATACTCTGTGGTCTCTTGGATTCCTAATCACGTTCACTCTCGGTGGATTATCTGGAATGTTCTTCCCAGTTGCTGGTCTAGATACACAATTCCATGACGGATACTTCGTAGTTGCTCACTTCCATTATGTGTTCATTGGCGGAATTATCTTCGCTCTATTCTCTGGAATATACTACTGGTTCCCTAAGGTTACAGGACGCAAGATGAATGAAACCCTCGGTTTGTGGCACTTCATTATCGGATTCAGCTCCTATAACGCTGCGTTCTGGCCAATGCACGCAGTTGGAATCATGGGTATGCCAAGAAGGACTCACACTTATGCTGTTGATTCTGGATTTGCAGAACTAAACATGGCGATTTCTACATTCGCTATCATCTTTGGAATATCACAATTAATCCTAGTATGGAACATCGTTCGTTCTGTCAAGAAGGGCGAGAAGGTCGGAAAGGATCCATGGGGCGGATGGTCACTAGAATGGATGGTAACTTCCCCACCTCCAACTCCGTCATTTGCTGTTGAGCCTACTCAATACGATGCTAACGATCCAAACGACCACCATGAGACGAAACTCGAATCCTGGCTTAAGGCGCCGTTTAGGACGATGAGCAATCTTTGGAATAAGGAGGCTAAATCATGAGCGGAAGTCTACACGATGTCAAGAATGAAGTCTGGATGAGAACAGTACTTATCTCGGTCGTATTCTTAGCAGTTGGTGGAGCAGCTTACGGTGCGTTTGCTGTAGGAATAGGCTCTGTTAAGCACAGTGATTGGGATGATGCACATCATGACTTAGAAGATGCAGAAGCCCAATGGAATGAAGCAAATGAAACAGATGACCTTAATCTAATGAATTCCTCAAGGGCTGATTGGGAAACCGCACATGAAGCTGATATTGATGCTCACTTGTCTTACTTGACGTGGACAACTGCTGGAAAAACAATTCTAGTTATGATGATAATCTATGCAGCTTTCTACGGCATATCTGGATTCTACAATAGTATCCAACCAGAAGATGAACATGACGACCATCACCATGATGATGATCACGAAGAACACCACGGTTCTGCCTCACCTATCCTAATGGCAACCGGTATCCTTCTATTCATGATGGGATTCCCTGGATTCGTTAACACTTGTAAGGCATTACTTGGATTGGATTACGAAGCTGAAATGGGAGATTTCACCCTATCGATTATCGGTAGCGCAATTCTAATCGTTGGTATCGGCAACTGGTGGAATGAAGACCTCAAAGGCCATCACGAGCAAATTGCGACATCTGACCCATTCGAAGGTCAAGATATTCGCAAGGCTGGAATGTGGATTTTCCTAATCTCTGAAATGATGGTTTTCGCATCCTTCTTCTCTTCCTATCTGAGAATGAGAACGGGATGGTGTACAGAATGGGCAGTAGGTGCTGGAAAGTGTGATGTTGTAGATACTGTCACCGCTTCTGACCTACTACGTCACGAAGTTGGCACCTTACTACCTGGTGCAATCAACACCTTCGCACTGATTATTTCTTCATACACAATCGTACTTGCACTAAAGACTGCTAAGAATGTGAACTGGGAGCCTTCAAAGAATGCTCTGATGGCCAAGATGTTCCCAACCCGCAAGAAGGCGGTTAGGAATTATCTGATTATCACTCTTGCACTAGGTTCTCTGTTCATTGTATTGAAGCTAGTTGAGTGGAGCCATCTAATCGCTGAAGGATTCACAATCGATACCCAAGCAGGTTCAATCTTCTATGTAGCAACCGGTGCTCACGGACTTCACGTATTCATTGGATTGCTAGTCATGCTATTCATGATATTCAAGGCGGATGTTCTTGAAGATGGATATGACGAACATAACGGACAGGGAATCGAATACTTCGGTTTGTACTGGCACTTCGTGGATTTGGCGTGGGTTGCCATCTTCCCGGCATTCTATCTATACTGAGGCGATAATATGGGCGAACACAAGTACACAGGACCAATAGCAGGAATATTCCAAAAGATGGCAGACATCATTGGAAAGGATGTTTACTACGTAAATTTCCTAATTCTGATGTTCTTCACATTATTCGAGGTTGCAGCAGTTTTCTTTGAGACAATACCAGGGACTGAAATCGTTATCACACGCGGAGCTGTTTGGGGCGTATTGATCGTAGTTGGAATCATCAAGGGATATGGAATCGCTGCATTCTTCATGCACTTGAAGGGAGACCCATTCATTTACACTAGAACCGCTCTATTCCCAGTTCTATTCGTAGCATTGATGCTTTGGGGTATTGGATTGTCCAACCCTGCAGGTATCGACCAGCTTCCGGCATGGTGTACTCCTAACTGGGATTATTCCTACGTAACTGAGTGAGCACCGATACACTACAACTTTGATTAATGAAAATGAGGGACTTATATGCGCTGGCTATCTATCGCTATTGTCGTCTTGCTGTCTGCTTCTACTATACCTGCTAGCAGCGCAGGAGATGGTCATGGGAATGATGCTCACTGGAACGGTTATGTTTTGGAAAGGAGTTCGATTCCTAATCATGTATTGATCGATCAGAATTTCAATTATTATTCACTTCATACAGGTAATGCTGATGTTATTGTAGTCGCTTTCATCTTTACGACCTGTCCTGATGTATGTCCAGTCATTACAAACAATATGATTCAGGCTGAAGGTGAACTTGATGGAGTGGATTATCAATTCATCTCTATCACCGTTGACCCCGGAAATGACAAGCCAAACGTCCTACGAGAATACCGAGAAGACTACGGGGCAACTTGGCCTCACCTTACTGGTGAATTAGAAGACCTAGAGACAGTATGGGCTGATTTCGGAATTACAGTCATCACTGAAGAAATACAAAATCACGACCATGACCACAGCCACGACCATGGTGATTCCACCGATAATGAAAGTGAATCAACGGTTACTGTGGTAATGCCTAATGGAACAAGTAACGAATACCATGTTGAGCCAAATGGTTGGGGCCAACTAACCGCCTCTGCTTACCAAGCAGGATGGGATATAAATTCAAGTTCGAGCCAATGGGGCAATTTCGTAAGCGGAATAAACAACGACGAAGCTCCTGCTGATTACTCTTGGTGGTGGGAATTACATTCATGGAATGAGACTGCCAATGCTTGGGAAGCATCTATGGTCGGAATCGATGGTGCAGAACCTGGGCTACTTGCCTTTGCACCTAATTCCACTGACGACGCTACAATTCCATCTCCTTCAGATAGTCACAATTACATGTTTACAATAATGCATTCCAATGGTTCAGTCAATTCTACAGAATTACATGGTTTCAACGCTTGGCACATGTCCTTATCATCTCTAGATTCATTCGATGCTCCTGCTTCTGAATGGGGCCATTACATGAACGCCATCGATGGAGTTGAAGCGCCTGCTGATTACTCTTGGTGGTGGCAATTACACTACTGGAATGAGACCTCTGAATCATGGAGTGAAAGTATGGTTGGAATGGATTCACTATTCGAGGAAAGCCATATCGCCTGGGCACCTAACTCGACTTCGGATGAACTAATTCCAACTCCAGAAGCGGAAATTGTTGAGACTAGCACTTCACACTCAACACAAACTTTCATTCTCGATGCTGACTGGAAACCTAAGGTTGTCTTCTTGGGCTATGATTGGGATGTGGACTTATTCGTCGATGATGTCAAGCGTGCTGCAAATTTAGTTTCAGACCCTGACGACCATGACCACGGCCTACCCGGATTCACATTTGCAACTGCTGCGGCGGGGCTTGGTCTAGCGATTATCGCTAGTAGTCGTGAAGAATAAGCAAGGATAGATTCTTGAAAGAATTGCGCCCCCGTCATTACAGGCGGAGATCGCATAGCCTGGTATTGCGGTGGACTTGAAATCCACTGTCCCTCGGACACGGGAGTTCGAATCTCTCTCTCCGCGCCTCTTTACTTCAAGTCTAATTTTAGATGAAATATGGGAAGGATTCAACAACTCAAGGCGTCATAGGCACTGCATGGCCCGCCCACACATGCGCTTGGGGATGCTGCTGGTTTTGCTAATGTTCATGGCTGGATGCATATACTCCTCCACACCTGAATGGGGTACTGGAGACGGGCAAGTTCATGTAAAAATAGACGGAGATTCCGCAGAAATCAAGTCGAAAATGGGTCAAGGATTTGACGAGACACTCTCCGTTGTTGGATGTGGAGAATCACAAATGAAAATCACTGGAATGCTGATTTCTTCTGAGGTTTACTCAGAGCATCCAGATTTAGATAACGTTGAATCTGCAATGGGTGCAGCAGTAATTATTCACACCATGACTTGGAGTTCTGCTGAATCAGTAGAAGAAGGCAAGGCTGGCAGAATTAGCCTGAAAGATTGGTCATCTCCACTGAATCCTAGTGAAGCGGTTGGATCTAAACTCTCTGATAATGAAAATGATTGGGAAGTTATCGGAATCGTCCCTGGTTCAGAAAACATTGCTGAGGGATTAAACGTCTTACAGCATTGGCATCAGCCGATCGAATTAACTGGCTATGTCCTTGATGGTAATGGCCTTGCAAGCGTTTCTGAAGAAAATTGCAAATTGGATGGCCAGGGCCATGGAATGGTCATTACCAATATCAAAACTGAACAGGGAGTCGTCAGTCTTGATGGAGAGCACGATGATGAATACTCATTAGGAGACACTGATATCTTCGGCGGATGGACATTCATCTTATTCTTCTTAATTTTTGGAGTAGGAGGAGGTGTTGGACTATTCATCGTCTCTACAATGATTATTCGACAAGGTGCTAAAGCAACAGCTGAAGCATTACTTGGAAGAGAAGGATTTGCAAAAGCGATACAGATGAAGAAGGATTTGAAACAATCAAAGAAAGACGGTCTAGAAAGCGCAGCAGATCGCTCTGCGAGACAAAAGAAAGCCGCTGGACCACCTCCAAAGAAGAAGTCTAAGGAGGAGGATGTTGCAATCTCTGGATTTAGCCTAGATAGCGTTCTCTCTTCAGGAGACAGTGATGATGGCCCGAAGACTTTCGGTGGAGGCAACTCAGTTGTTGTAACCAGTGAAGCTAAAGAGATGCAATCATCTCAACCTGTAGTCTCTTCAATGCCTGAGATTTCCAACTCTCCAATGCCATCTGCAGGAGTGGTGTCTAGCCAACCTGAACCTGCTAAACGTGAACACTTCTCTTCATCGATGTCTCGCACAGCAACACAACCTACACAGGATGCTAGTCCAACTAAGGCAAGCCAACCTGTCAAGAGGAGGGCTGTGAAGAAACGTGCTGCCAAAACTGCTGCGCCTGAACCAGAGCCTGAACCGGTTGTAGAAAACAAGCGTGCATCTATTGCGGATGATGAAGAGTTTAGCGACTTCTCATTCTAAGCCCAAGGCACACTGGCTGCTCCACGAACAAGTAATTGCTCAGTATGCCATTCTAATGTCGCGGGACTAACAATAATCGGTTCTCCGTCTGCTTGAACCCATGTAGCTAATGGCAATGGTTCATCACAAACATTTCCTGCCCTATCGACTGGTTTAATCTCAATACGATTCGCTTTCTGTTGAGTAATTCCCCATTTTCCAATATGCTTGCCTTTCTTCATTGGACCCATCAAGGAAAGCATTGCCAATCTTGAGAGGCGAGGAGCATAAACGATTGATCCTTCCTTGTCTAATGGAGTGACTCCAGGGCAAACTTGGTATCCGCCACCAAAGGTTTCTCCTGTGGTAGCCGCAAACATCGAGAAATCGAGAATTCTGCCTTCTTCGTCATCTAATTTGAGCCAAACCTTTCTTCGCTTCCAGAATGGAATTGTTGTGATACCGAGATATGTGTATTTCTTGTTACCTTTGATCCACTTTGCTCTGAATAATTTGGCACGTGAAATGGCGCTGGTAATACCAGCATCTGATTCCAAAAACACCCAACGAACTACTCTGCCTTCATTATGGGCAGATCCGTCCCATTCGTTGGCCTTCGGAGAAGGATAATCTCCAGCATTAGATGCTGGAAACCCTTCTAGACGCCAAGCAGCACATCGCCTGTCTACTCCGTTAACCAATACTTCAATCGCTTCGTCAATGTTTTTTCTGGGAATCCCTTGTGTGATAGCATAATCATTACCAGACCCAAAAGGAAGAATCCCAAGGGGAATGTCGCCCCCTCTCAAAGCACTAGCAACTTCGTGAACAGTGCCGTCTCCACCTACTGCTACTATCGGGCCTTCGACGTTTTTGTTTCTCAAATCCCAAGCAATCTCGCTAGCATGGCCAACTCGCTGAGTCATGTGAGTGGTTACCTCAAACCCTCTAGATTCTAATTTTGCGACTACTGAAGGCCATCTTTTGCCGCAAGTGTGGTCCCTGCTGGCAGGATTGACAATACAATGTAGGGCCCCCATATATGCCGGTAGAAGGTGTTGAACCCATCAATGCTATTGTCACTAGGAAGCGATGAACTCATGTCTGATGCCTAATCAGCGAGCAACATGACTTGGACCGCGGCCGAGCGTGAATACATGAGCCGCGCCCTTGAGGTAGCCGAAAAAGGAAGGGGAAAAGTAAGGCCCAATCCACTAGTTGGCTGCGTTCTTGTGAAAGATGGAGTCGTAATTGCAGAAGGTTGGCATGACCACTTAGGTGGATTACATGCTGAACAAATGGCGATACATGATGCTGAAGAAAAGGGCCACAGCACAAATGGCGCAACTGCATACATAACTTTAGAGCCATGCAATCACTTTGGAAGGACTCCTCCCTGTACTGAAGCACTGCTTTGGGCAGGAGTTAGCGAAGTGATTATCGCTCATGGAGATCCAAATCCGTTGGTAAGAGGAGATGGAGTTTCTGTATTGAAAGGAGCCGGAATAAAGGTGGAAAGTGGTCTACTCGAAGAAGAGGCTAGCGAACAAATGCGCGAGTTCCTACATTGGTGTGAAAATCGAAGACCATATGTCACTGTGAAGGTAGCAGTTGATGCTAACGGTTCAGTGGATGATTTGTCTAAAGGTGCTGGAAGGTTCACCAGTGATGAATGTCTGAAGCACGTCCATGAGCTTCGCAAGGATTGCTGCGCTATACTAGTTGGAGCAAACACAGTCATTCGAGACGACCCGGCACTGACCGTTAGACTAGTCGATACCGAAAGGCAACCAATACGAGTGGCTATTGACCCTAACAACAGAATTAATCCTGAGTCGAAAATACTCACTGATGGATTCGCAACTAGACACATGACCGAGGATTTCAGAGGATTGTCTGCATTACTGGATATGCTCGGCGATTTAGAAATTCAGAGATTGTTAGTGGAAGGAGGCCCAACTACGATCAATCATTTCCTAGATGAAGGCCTAGTTGATGAATTCATTTTGGTACAATCAAAAGTAACCCACACCACTCCTGTTCAATCTAATTTTGACCTATCTTCGTTTTCAAAATTCGAAGAGACCTCATGGGGAGAAGAGCAAGTAAAAATCTACACGAGGTGATTTGTTGCAACCCAATGCTACCGCAATAATCGCACTACGCGGTTGGCACCCCGCAATTGCTAGAGCTGAAGCAAAAGCAATGTTCGCTGATTCGGATATTACTCGAACAGATTCTAGACGTCTGTTAACTGCTACAGGAGAAAGCGATTGGGAAAACGCAGAACTCATGTCCGGGTGTGAATGCGTACTAGTTAATGGTGGGATTTCAAAATGGAGCTCCCTTGAAGACTTGCTACAGCGAATCAAGAGCGAAAAGGTCGAAGACATGGCTATCGAATGTTGGCGGCATGAAGGTAAAATTCCAGTAGCGACCAAAGATATCGAAAGACAGGTTGGCGGATTGTTTCACGACAAAGGTTCTACTTTCAACTTAGAAAACCCGAAGCGACGATTTGGAATCGTTTTGGATAACTCAGCAGGAAATGTTGCATGGGGTTGGATGATTGGCCAAGGCCCAGGTAAACACGGTTGGTCTGCTATGCGCGCAAATAAGAGGCCGTTCTTCAGACCAGTCAGCCTTGAGCCTAGATTAGCGAGAGCAGCAGTCAATATCGCTGCAGGAGTCAATGAAGGCTATGTGGTTGACCCCATGTGTGGCACAGGAGGTATTCTGATTGAATCTGCATTAACAGGTAGGCCTACTCTAGGAATAGACTTCGACCCTGTAATGGTTGAAGGATGCCAGGAAAACATAGATTGGGCAAAGGTCGAGGCTGAAGTCAAAAGAGGAGATGCCACTCGATTCGAGTTACCAAACAATGTTGCAGCTGTTGTAGTTGACCCTCCATACGGTAGGAATTCACCCAGCGATGAAAAATTGATTGGAGATATGCTTGCCAATGTCCACTCCCAGAATAGTGAATGCGGTCTTGTCGTGATTCTTCCAGTTGAAGCGGGTGGCGAAGATTTGGATGAAGAAATTTCAACCAATATCAAATTACCAGGCTATGAAATCCAAACTGCCTTTGGGATACCTGTGCACAAGTCGCTTGGAAGAGTGATGATTATTGCGTCAGCTTCGACTCAAGATTGAGTAACCTGTGTCCATCGTCTTCGCTGGGGTCTTCGAATTCGCTGGTATGCGGACATAACTCATCGAGTATTGCTAGATCTTTTTCGTCCAAAATTACAGGATAGGTGCGACAACCTAGCGGCCTGCTATCGTATACGGAACAAACTCCAGGAGCGGTGGGTAAATCTGATGTTGTTGCCAAGAAGACGCATGCTTTGGTTTGCTGGTTATTCAGCAATCGCCTAATCCCAGTTTCGTCCTTGGAACAAAACTGTTCTTCTGATAGGCCAGTCCTTCTGGATAAACGACTTGCCTCTGTCGCTGTGATTGGCATTATTGTCTCTCTACAACACATACTGCAACCCTTGCTTACGCATGGAGAGTTGCCAACCATACCCATCCTAAATCATCAAAGCACTTCAATAGCGCGAGGGTGTGATTCAAGAAGGGGCGGCTTTTCGGCGGTTCAGGGCAATTAGGGTAGTCTGGATATCCTTCCGGCCTTCGGAGCCGGAGACGTGGGTTCGAATCCTGCATTGCCCGCCATATT
>PAJN01000003.1 GCA_002710205.1 Methanobacteriota archaeon
GGGGCCATCTTCCTGTAACAGAAAAAGAGTTGTTTGAATTTCGTGTTAAAGAAATTAAGAAAAGGAGGAGGAAAGAAGAGATGGGTGAAGAAAATAAGACGGTACTGATTACTGTAAAAGAAGAACTTGTGCTCCTTTCAGTATTTTTGTTTGTTATTTACTTGTTCTGGAATAACGGAATCTAGATTATTCTATCAACAGAATATTCGTCTAGTTCCACCTCGATTAGTATATGGAAGAGGTATTAGGAGAGTTACTTCTCTTGGTTTCCCTTTCATTGATAGCAGCAATGTACGCTAGCGTTGGCCATGGTGGAGCTTCTGGTTATTTGGCTGTGTTATCACTAACTGTTTATGCATCTAACGATTCTATCTGGTTGAAACAACATGCTTGGACTTTGAATCTATTAGTTGCTGGAATGGCTTTTTTTGCATACAAGAAGGGTGGTTTTTTTGATTCAAAATTAGCAATTCCTTTCATTGTTGCAAGTATACCTGCAGCATTAATTGGTGGATATCTAAGAATAAATGATGATATTTACGATACTTTGTTATCGATAACTCTAGTGTTTGCTGCCTGGAAATTATATACAACGAAATCTAAAGAATCTGAAGATTTGTTTTCCAACCCACCCCCAGTTTACGTAGCTTTGATTGTGGGTGTAATTATTGGTTTACTAAGTGGAATGATTGGAGTTGGTGGTGGAATTTTCTTATCGCCGATTATTCTGTTATTTGGATGGAGTGATCCAAAAACAACGGCTGGTATTGCTGCTGTTTTCATTTGGGTTAATTCCGCTGCTGGATTAATTGGTAGTTCAATATCGGGTCAGAACGTAATTGAGTTTGATGTGTTGATACCTTTTGCAATCGCTGTGTTAATCGGTGGCTACATGGGTTCTAAATTTGGTTCTGAGAAATTCTCTCAAACTGCTGTTAGGAACACATTGGTGTCTGTAATGCTAATTGCTGCAATTAGGCAAATCCTTGAATTGCTTGGGTTGTGGTTTTAATCACTCGAAGAATTCTTGGTGTTCACAATGTGGACATGTGATGGTGTACCTTGCTTTCTTTGGTTTAGGAACTTTCATAATTGTTCCACACATTTTACATTGGTGTTTGATTGTGTCTGGCGCTTTTGGAGCTGATTTTTCACCCAATGTGCGACCTACGTCTGTCGACCATCCTACTTGGTCTGTGTAAGAATCTGTTTTCTTCATCTTTGAGCTCTTCAAAGATAGGCGAATCTTACGCTTCTTTTTCTTGCGCTTACCAGGAGGGGTTTTCTTGGTTGCCATGGATAACGGTGAATGTCACTATATTCAATCACTTCGGAGAAATTATCATTCCAATACTGTTGATTTGCCATTAATTGGAGTGTGTACTGTATGGCCTTTAGATTCCAATTCTTCAACGAGTGGTGGCCTCGCATGATTAGGGTCTGTATGATAGATGACTACTGTTTCTGCTTGGCATTTTTCTGCAAATTCAACAATTTCTGAATGGCCTGCATGAGTAGAGAATGAAAATTGACTTACTTCGAGATCTATTGGAGTTCTTTTGTCCCAAATTGGAACGTGTCCTTCATCTAAAAGCATCCTTCCTCCTGAACCAGATGCTTGGTATCCAGTGAGTAAAATTGCATTTTTAGGATCCATTCTTAATCTGTTGAGATACCAAATTGATGGTCCGCCATCCATCATTCCAGATGTTGAAACTATACAGTCGGCATCCAAAGCTTTCTTCTTATCAGACTTTGAAGAAACCCGTCTACACCATTTCCATGCATCCTCTAATGCTTGAGGATCTCTCAAAGCTTCTGGGTGTTCCATTTGCAGTTTTGCTACACTCTTACCCATTCCATCTACATGTACATCTAATTCAGGAAGATGTTTGTGAAGTGTCATAACAATATCTTGAGTCCTTCCATTTGCAAAAGCAGGGATTAATGCTGTTCCTCCTCGATCGGTAACTTCTACAATTCTATCAACAAATGATTCTATCGTCTCATCTTTACTTGGATGGTCCCTTCCACCATATGTTCCTTCTACAAATAAAACGTCACATTTTTCTGGTTTTGCACCCGAAACTAGCGGTGAATCTCTAGTATCAAAATCTCCAGTGAAAAGTAATTTGTGAGTTTCGGTTTCAACGTTTAACATTGCTGCACCTGGTATATGCCCTGCTTTGGTTAGTTCAAGTTTCCAGGAGTCTTTCTCCCACTTTTCATTAAAGTTATGAGTATACCAAGAAGAAGTTGCAATGTCGATATCTCTCTTATCCCATGCTAGAGGATACCCTTCCAGTCTGCTTACTTTGTAACAATCATTCCACATCATTTGACTTATTTTTGCAGTTAATGGAGTACCGTGTAATCTTGTTCTATGATTAGAACAAAGCCAAGGAGCCATTCCTAGATGGTCAATATGTGAATGTGTAATCACAGCATCTTTGATGTTAGGAGCTTCATGAGGATACTTTGGAGGATCTGTTGGAGCTAATCCATAATCAAGTAACATTTTGGTTCCATATTTGTCTTCGAATACACAACCAACATTTCCAACTTCATTACCTCCACCAAGATAGTGATAACGTATTCCATTTGACGGTGGAATCTCAGGATAGGAAGTGGTTCTACCTGGAGAATAGAATACCATATTTGAGCGGTAGTAGATAGTATGGATGAATATGTCGGACCCCTGTGTTTCCACTGGAATAATTTTGAAGGTGTCTGGATCAAATCAATTCTGGATATAGTTATAGGATAGACGCGTTAAACATCAATGGGTCTTACTTCGTTCACGTTGTATAATCATCATTCCTTACTTAGTCACACCTCTAATTAATATCCTCCAATGGAAATAAGGGGGTCATATAACATAAACTAGTTGTATTAACAAATAAACAAATTCCATTTCTAGTGTAACTAATTTTTAATTTCGTAGATTAGAATAATTACAAAATTAGAATATTCCAATGGTCATCCCGCCGATGAAACAATGAGTAAATATCCACTGGAAGTAATATGGCCGAGAGTTTAACAGCAACTTTTGTTGTTGATGAAGAGCTCTGTTATGGCTGTGGAGCATGTATAGCATTATGTCCAACCAATGCTTTAGATCTCAAAGATAGACTAGCAATAGTAGAACAAAATAAGTGTACTCTATGCGAACACTGCATTCTATCTTGTCCTGTATTTGCATTAAGAATTGAAGGTGTAATAGATGATTAATATTGCAGGAGGAGGGGTGCGTGGGATGTCGTGTGCTCTTTACTTTCTAAGAAAAAATCATCCTGTTACAATTTTTGAATCACGCCAAGAAATCGGAAACCCTGTTCGTTCACCAGGGATCATCAAAAATTTATCACCNGAGTTAATTGNAAAAACATCTGCAAAAAAGACCGATTTCGGTTGGGCTTTCAGAAGAGAATGGTATGAAAAAGAATTAGCAAAACAAGTAACAGATTCTGGTGGTATAATTAAATTGAAAACAACAGCACCTGAAGGTTCAATAGATTGTACNGGTGGTAAATCAAAATCTCCTGGTTGGCCTAAAACAGGAACTCAATTCACTACACTTCANAATTGGAGTGGTGGAATAACGATTGAGAAAAACATTCCNAACGAGTTTACAATTAATTCAATAGAAGAAGANAGGTTTTGTTTTCAGAGAGGAGACAATTTGGTAGAATGCTGGATAAAAGGTGATTTACCCCGGCCAATTCAAGGCTGGTTAGAGATAATGAAAGGAGAACATCCAGACTCTTCGGAAAAAATATGGGTTGATGAAGCCATATCTGAGGGAGAGGAAATAGCCAAAAACATCATTCATTCCCTTCAGGAGTTAGATTAGCATGATACCCGATGAAGGATTGTTGAATTATGTTCTCGACCAAAGCAGAGGGTGCAGACATGTTACACTTATTGACCCAGGAAAACAAAGTGCTGAAGTTGCAACAAGAAGAGCTATTTCAGCAATAGAATCTGGNTCAAAGATGATTTTTGTAGGTGGATCTACAGACACTCCTGACGAAGTAGTACATGAAACATGTAAATCAATTCAAGAAGCNTTGGAATTGCAAATATTTGCTTCTAGCCAAGACCCGAATTCAGATGAAGATTTCTGGAAGATACCAGTGGTACTCTTCCCAGGGGGAGCCCACGCTCTTTCTCCTGCCGCCGATGGAATAACATTCATGATGCTAATGAACTCTAAGATTAGGAAATACCTGATTGGAGAGCAACTACGTGGTGCACCATATTTACAGAAGTTCGGAGTAGAAGCATTACCTACTGGATATCTTGTGTTTTCCCCNGGAGGAAAAGTTGGTGAAGTTGGAGAAGCAGAATTAGTCCAANCGGGTCAGACAGAATTAACTCATGCTTATGCAATAACAGCTCAAATGTTTGGATTCAAAATCCTATATCTTGAAGCAGGAAGCGGGGCATCTAGTCAAGTGGATCCTAATTGCATAGAATCAGCAAACCAAGTAGAAGACCTCTGTTTAATTGTCGGTGGAGGTATAAGAACGGGAGACCAAGCAGCAAAGGCTGCAAATGCAGGTGCAAATTGGATAGTCACAGGGACTCTTACAGAGGATGCAGCAANTATGGACGAACTCCGTCAAAGAATCAAAANTATAGTTGATTCAATTCAATCTTCGTCTTCGTAAAGCACAGGGTCTCCAGTTCCACCAGGTGACTCTGGACGGGTTTCTTTAGGAACATCCATCCCCTTCTCAATAACTTCCAAAGCAGTATCAAGGTCAACAGAACCACCATCTGCCAATGTTTGCATATCGTCAGNTGTTGGTGCTGAAATGGTTCTTTCAACATCAGGTGAATTAGAATAGATCTCCTTTCTTAATTCTCTTTCATCATGACTGCGTACCAAAGATAAGGAATCGGCAAACACTCTACCTACTACTTCACGAGTTCTTTCCGATCGCTTTACACCATCTAGTTGGTTTACTGCAGTATCTCTCTGCGATTCTAGTTCTCGCAATTCAGAGGTTCTGTCAGTAAGTGCTGCTTCTAAGTCACCAATAGTTAGAGACATTTGTTGGATTCTCTCATCCCTTTCGAATACATCGTTATGCAATCTTCTCTCTCTTCTTCTTAGAGATTCATATTCGCGATTTCTTTCAAGCAGCCTGCGCTTCAACTCCTCGATCTGCTCGACCAAATAGTCATGTTCAGCTGAAACAGATCTCGGCCCTTGCATGACGCGCTCCAACTGCTCTTCCAGTTCTGCAAGTCGTGTGTCACGTGCATCTAACAACCCACGCAACCTGTCAGCAATATCTCTCAAACGCTGCCTCTCTTCTTCCAAAGCATCGTTAGCTGCTTTCTCAGCATCTAAATCNNCAGCCAAAGCATCAGCCTGNGANTTCAANGCACGNACCTCATCAGCAGTTACACTTGTCAAACCAGCATTTGCAGCACGCTCCAAAGCCTCAATCATTTGACCCATTCTACCTTCCATTTCGGCGATAACATCGTCTTGTTGAGTTGTTAAATCTCTTAGTTGAGCAGCCTCTTTCTCGAGAGCCTCTCTTTCTTCAACAGAAATACTAGAACTNCTATCAGCCAATTCTTTACGAGTATCTTCTAGCAATCTTTCAAGGTGAACAATTCTTGCCCCCGCTTCTTCTAAATCATTTTCAGCAGCCTTCAATTGAGAAACTTCTGGAGCGACCTCATCTTTACGTTCGGCAAGATCTAATTCCANGACTCTTAATCTCTGTTTTGATGTAACTAAATCCTCATTTCTATCAGCCAACTCTTGCCATGCAACCAGGACCTCTTCTACGAGCTGATCAACAGGGTATGCTCGTAACATTCCCTCGAGTGCTGCTCGCTCATCGCCAGTAGTTTCAGTCATTCGACGGATGCCGCTTGGAGTATCAGCGCTGAACGTCATTGAGGGTTATCGCACAACTACCATTCTTCAACCTTTCATTGGTTGGAGGGCCCTATGGGCCCATTGTGAGACCCTTAGTTGATGGCGGTATATTGCTCATCAGGCATATCTTGGGCTAAAGCCATTGCACCAGTTGCAACCTTCTCGATTGGGTCGTCAACACAAGTAACAGTAACATCTCCGATATCTGCGATATCGTTTGCAATAGCGTCTGCGATTCCATCGATTAGAGAGCCGCCGCCAGATAGGATGATGTTGTTTCTTAGGATTGGTTGGTATTCCGGGTCAGCAGTTGCAACAATCGACTTAATCGCTGCACCAACCTTTCCAATTACCATTGAACAGGCCGACTTTACCAAGTCACCAATATCGACAACTTGCTTCTTACCTTCAACAGATAATTCTACCATTTGCTCTCTGTCGTCACCACTAACGTATGAGAATTCTTCTTTCCACTTGCGNACCATGTCNTTTGTTACNTGAGCNCCTGTGTACTTCTTTTGGACCAGTTCCATAAGTTGTAAATCGATCCAATCTCCAGCTTCCTGGATTGTTAATTGGTCTTCTTCTGANGGGAAAATTCCGTAAAGGCGAGCAATATCTGTTGTACCTGCACCAATGTCTACACAGATAGAACCAGAAATTTCTCCAATACCGTATGCTGTAGCGAATGGTTCGGTTACGACCATGATTGCGTTAACTTGGCCACGTAGAGTAGCGACCAAATTACTCTTGTCGGTGAATGAAACGTGTGATGGTGAGCAAATTACTCCGAACACTTCGTCGTAATCTTCAGGACCGACGGTTTCGATTAGATGAGTTACGAAAGCCTTAGCAGCAGCCAGATTTGCTTCATCATCTTGTGCTACACCAGCAGCCATTGGGCGGTATAGGTTACAAGCCAACTTGTTTTTCAAAGCATCATTACCAAATAGAACATCACGACCTAGAAAATTTCTAGCTACTGGGTCTTTTGGACGACCTACAACTGTCTCAATAGTTTCTAACGATCCTGAACTACTTGCAATAGTTGATTGGTATGTTCCCAAATCAATTCCAACATAGAGTCTTTCTCCCATTTTGTCTCACCTTTGTCCTTCGGACATCACGCCCACGGCGTTACTAGTCTTAATGTTCACTCCCGTAAAATACAGTCATTCTTCCTCTCTGAAAGGCGGGGGGACATTATCCAGAACGCGTTTTTCAAAACCTCTAAACATAATACTGGCGGCCACAACCATACCAAAAATAACACCAACAATCCCCCAAATCAGAGCACGATTTTGCTCAACACCCTCTTCTTCTTCGATAATTGGAACATCTTCTTCATAATCCACCATCGGAGATACCCAGTAAATAGAGAAATTATTACTCAAATATGTAGTCATTTTAGACTCCGTCCATATTGACTCATTATTATCAACAACAATAATCTCAAAACGCCAATCTTCTCTATTTACAGGCCTAGGGACTAAATCTCTAGAAATATCAATTTCACAATAAACATCAGATGAATGATTCAATACTGCTGCACAATCACTCAAATCTACAGTGAAGTTGGAATTATTCAATCTAATTGCCAACACATAACTATCATTCTCCATATCAAGTACATTCACATTTATTGAGAAATTATCAGAATAATTTTCTCCTCCAGCAGGCCCTTGAATAACTGTGATTTCCGGGGCTGTGTTTTGAGTAAAGTTTTGCAGACCAGTTGCAACCAATCCAAAACCAACCCTTGTTCCTTCAAGTCCTAAATAACCAACATTCATACCATCATAGATATCATTTGCAACAACTTCTACACTAACCCACTCCACACCTTCTAATTGCGAGGCTGGTAATCGAATCATCACAGTTGTTTCATTACTAGAATTCATCATTAGGGGGTTTGTAAACGACCCATAATACAGCTGACTAAAACCAGAATTACTCATTTGGTCATCAACAGCAAACCTTCCATCTGAAGTTTTTACAACCAATCTCAAATCATCAATTTCATATCCGCCCGGCCTGGCATTGTAAGACATAACAACCTCTACGTCTTCTCCCGGTATTGGTTGGAACAATTTACTCCACGAGTCATTTTCAGCTAAAAACGGGCCCACAGCACCACTACCATTCCACGGGTTAGAGGTGAAGGATTCGAGTGTACCTCCACGGGATTCAATCAAAGAAACCCAATCTTCAGTAGCGTAGGAATCGTGCATGATATATCCACTTTCAAAACTCTTCAGAGAAGGACGGCCATATCCTTGCATGGAATCAGGATCGCCACCATTCAAACTCTCTCCAGATGCAGCTAACATTGCTCGCAACAATGGTGCAGAGGGGGCGTGGCCGTACTCTGTTTGGATTAATTCCTGGAGCAGTGCAGTAAATGATGCTGCCATCGGTGTTGCCATCGATGTTCCAGTCATGGCGTAAGATTCGTTATTCATTCCGAATTTTGTTCCATCAGCCTTAGCAGATACAATATCCATTCCAGGGGCTGCAATAAACGTCCCTCGGCGGCCATTTACATCGGGGCCGTGAGAATTCCCAGACCACAAAGTACCATTTTCATTCGAATCACTTGCTACTACCGATACTACATTGTAAGCATTAGATGGCTCTAACATAGTATTACCTGTATTTCCAGGAGCAACGAAAACTAGGGACCAAGGGTTTTCCACAGTCCATTTGTCAATCATACTGCTTCTTTCAGTATAATTTACAGTATTATCTCCCCACGACCAGGAATTAATTATCGCACCATATCTAGAAGATTCTGCTAACAGTGATGTAACATCATCAGGCACTACCCAACCACTAGAATCAACAACATCCTGGACTACTAATTTTGCCCCATGAGATAGTGAGCGCATACCACTATCGCCTTCTAATTCGTCACAAGCTAAAATACCAGCAATATGGGTGCCGTGTTTGAATTGTTGGTGACCTTGAGTATCCCAATCGTCTATTGAATCGTTAAGGTGAATTATTTTTCTATGTTCAGGACCAGGAGTTCCAACTTCATCCGTCGAGTTTCTAAAACAAGAATGGTCCATATCTATTCCTGTATCTGCTACAGCGATAACTACGCCACTACCGTCTAGCGATGAAAGCGAAGACTCTTCATCAACACCCAGGATTTCTGAAGAGGCTAAAACAGGCGATATAGTACACATTACCAATGATAAAATCAGCAACAAAACTGCCCGCACAAGTTACCTGAAATCCTCCTTACGATTGAAGATTTAGACTCAAAGGGTCGCGCCAGCGCGTTTAAGACACATTTACAGGTCGGCGGGAATATGCAAGCCTTCCGCGTATCCGGCACAGCCCCATTTGGCAGCCAACGACAGAAGTTCGATATGGACATCGTAGCAAGTTCTGCAGATGATGCTGAACACCGCTGCTATTCTATCATCGGCTCCCGCCATAAAGCAAACAGAAGAGCAATAACAATTGATTCTATTTCAAAGATCGACCCAAGAACCTCTTCAGAACCAATGGTTCTCAATGCATTTAGAGACCAAATTGCTGCAGAAGGCGGACCGATAGCTCCAGTCGCCGAAGAAGAGTGAACCCAATCGTCGGGTTCATCATAGAGGGGCTTCTCCCAACGGTTGAGTGCCATGGTAGATTCAAACGAACTTCAGAGAATGGCGCGACTTGTCGACATGAATCGGCAACGCCTGGGAGAGATAAATCAACAAATAGAGAGAATAGAAGCCGTTCAACTAGAACACGACGATACTAGAAGGGCACTCAAATCGCTTTCAGAAGGTCTGAATGGCCACATACCGTTGGGCGCTGGAGTCATGGTCCCAATTCCTAAAGATTCTACAACCATTGTGGATTTGGGAAGTGGTGTTTTTGGAGAAAGAACTCCTGAAAATGCTGAAAAATTAGTCAATAAAAGACTCGAAGATTTGACCGAGTTGAAATCCCAATTTGAAGCCGAAGCAGCCATGCTTACTCAAAGAATTGAGGAATTAGCTACTGCTTTTGAATCAGCCGCTAAAGAAATGACACAATCACAAGAGGTTGAGGAAGAACCCGTTGAAAAACCCGAAGAAAAAACCTCACGACGCCGAAGAAGAGGAGTCGGAGGGGAACTAACATTGGATGATTAGGTGTTACTATGGGGCTATTCGACAAATTCCGCAATAAAGTTCGAGAGGCGGCATCAGAAGTTGACTCAGATGAACTTTCTGCAGAAGAAGGCAGCGAAGAAGCCCAGGAAGCACTATCCTTTCAAGAACAGGTGATTCAAGCAGAATCACAACCAAACGATACCGAAAAAACCCCTTTCGATTCTAACTCCAATTTAGATGATGATGAAGAGTGGGAAGATTTTGATGAAGAAGAAGAATTAGAACTTCCTTCAAGCAATGATGACGAATGGGATGATTGGGAAGAAGAGGAAGAATACACTCTCCCTACCAAACTATCTAGAAAAGAAAAGAAAATTCTTGCCAAAGAGGCAAAAAAAGAGGCTTCTAGAAAGAAAGCCAAAGAAAAAGAAATGAAAAAGCGCGGAGCAAAAGCCGTGAAAAGATTAGCAGGATCAAATGTTGATTTACACATGATGAGAACCACTACTGGTAGACAACTTGTAGAGGTAAAAGCAGCACCTACAGGTGGAATTGGCTCGGTTGAAGACGATGGAATTACAATCGATCTTGGCGGCGGTGTTGTCGAATCCGGGGGCCGAGTAATCAAAGAAAGCGAAGCTCTTAGCAACCTAATGGAAGAACTCGAATGGATAATGCTCGAATCAGACATATCTTCAGACGCAGTTTCTGCCGTTATGGGGGCGTTGAAAAGAAATCTAATTGGACAAAGGCTACGCAAAGGAGCAGACTTATCCAAAGTTCTAGAAGCGAGCTTAAAACGCGCTTTGAAGGGTATTTTGAAGGCAGGATATTGGGATTTTTATGCATCAATTCAAGGCTTCATAGACAAAGAAGACACACCTGTAGTAATCATGTTTGTCGGGGTAAATGGAACTGGAAAAACAACCACTGTGGCGAAGGTTGCCCACAATTTACAGCAGCGCGGACTATCGGTTATTGCTGCCGCTGGAGACACATTTAGAGCAGGGGCAATAGAGCAACTAGAGACCCACTGTGAGCGACTCAATATCCGCTGTGTATCATCACAAAGAGGAGGAGACTCTGCTGCAATCGCTAGAGACGCGGTCGAATCTGCTAGAGCGAAAGGAATTGACGTGGTTTTAGTCGATACAGCAGGAAGAATGCAAAACAAATCCAATCTTATGGCCGAGTTAGAAAAGGTCCGACGCGTTGCAAATCCACATCTTACACTATTCGTTGGAGACGCTTTAGCAGGCAACGACGCTGTTGACCAAGCAAGAAATTTCCAACAGATGTTAAAATTCGATGGAGCGGTTCTAACCAAATTAGATACTGATGCTAAAGGCGGCGCAGGGCTTTCAATAGCTCATGCAACAGGGCAACCGATTGTTTTGTGTGGCGTTGGGCAAGAATATGACGATTTGATGCAATTCGACCCAGATTGGTTACTTCAACAACTCTTCGAGTAAGGTGGAAATATGGCGCAAGAATTCTTTGATGACGAGGGCAGCGCTCACTTATTTCAGCTAGTACACATGCTACAAAGAAGCGCAATGATGCACATGGGATTAATCCAGGATAGCGAAGGAAGGGTGCACTACAATTTAGGTGAAACCAAAGCTGCAATAGATACACTATCGATGTTGAAGACAAAAATGGCTGGCAACCTTACACCAAAAGAATCTACAATGCTAAATGGTATAATTTCAGAACTCCAACTACAATTCGTTAAAGCCCCATCAAGACAAAGGGCGCTAGAAGATCAAGTAGCCGAATCAGAAGCAGTTCGTGAAACTTTCACAAACCCACAAGACTCGCCATCGGAAATCATCGCTGATGAGGAAGAATGACTTGTTTGGACTTATTTGAGCGGTTGATTCATGAGTGTGAAGTCTATCACACGACTGTTAGCCATGGTTAGAGTCACCGATGTTAAAGACGAAGAAGCACCAACAGTACTTCTTGTTGACAACAACCAAATGTCATTGCACAGACTTACCAATATTTTCCGACAGAGAGAGTTCAATGTCGTAACCTGTGAAGATGGCGATAAAGCTGTGGATGAATATATCCGCATAGATCCCGAACTCGTTGTTTTGGCACTCGACATCCCTTCTATGGACGGACATTTAGCTGCGCTTGAGATGAGAGAGCACGGCAAAGACTGCAGGATTCTATTTTCGGCTCCAAAACGCCAAGCACAACTTGCAAACGATGCAGCACACTCCGCCGGAGCAATTGGGTGGGTTGAAAAACCAATCACTGCGTCAGCAATCGACTCGATATGGAACTTGGTCTTAGGCCCCATCCCCGATGCTCCTGGATTGGAAGATTTAGACACGATTCATCCAGTAGAAGAAATGATTCAAATTGAACAGGACGAGGGGCCAATACCGCTACCCTTGCCTGGCCCGAACGCTCTTCCGCTCCCGATAAATCCACTACCTGTCGAAGAAAGGATTCAACAGAAGAAGAAATCTAGTAAAGCAAAACGCCTACTTATTGTGATAGTAATTTTCACAAGTTTGGGGGCTGCTGGTTGGTATGCATGGTCGAATGGACTGATCTGACGTCTTGGGTCATTGCAATNGGAACTAAAGCAACCCTTCCATCAGGCAACGTTTGTCTAACATATCCAGACATATCGATATTCATTGGTTGAAAAGCAACCTTTTCGACTCTACTTCCAGCCGGCGCTCGGATAACTTCAGTCACTTTGTAACTAGTTGAATTCAGCAATTCTAAGTCTCCATCAGCTAGNTTGGCTTCCAACAAACGATTTTTATTCCACACATACCAAACCAAAAATCCAATTCCAACCATCATTGGTATTCCAATAACTGCAGCGCCAATAGAACTCATGATTCTCTCTCGATAAGTGCGTTCCAAGATGCCGCCGCATAGCCTTTAGCCGAATCTTCGGGATTTTCTGAGCGGTGTATTCCACTTCCAACAATAATACAATCTGAACCTGCTAGTACTGCCTCTCTAGGGTCACCATATCTCTGCCCCATTTCACCATCTCCNGTTGAAAGATTTACACCCGGGGTCCAAATCATTTTTTCATGACCCACNTTTTCCCGTAAATTCCNCAACTCTTCAGGCCTTGAACCATTTCCAATGAATCCAAACACTCCAGGATGTTCACGTCCTTTAATCACAACTTGATCAGTATAGTCTGGATTCAACAAATTTCCNCGACTAGACATTTGAGCCAACAACAGAACNCCCCCTGTTCGTCCTACNTCACCCCATCCNGCCTGTAAACCATCAACCACGTCTGGGCCACTGATTAGATGCGATGTAACCAAATCTGCCCATGAACGGATATCGTAGATTCCTGCCATTTGCNACCTGCTAATTTTACCAATATCTGCAAATTTCCTATCCTCGAAGATTAACAAATCTGCTTTTTCTGCCTCTTTGCAGAATTCAGACCAAGCCCCNGGAGTCCAATCGTCAACTAAGTCTACATGAGTTTTCAATGCAGCAATATAGGGGCCAACNTCTCGAATCAGNTCAAACAATCCAGACATTGTGTTTCGGTCGGCTGCTAAACATACTAGAGATTGTTTTCGTACTGCAACTTCCATGTATTTTCGAGCAATTTCCGAAGTTGAATTNGACCAACGCTCACCCCAGACTTCNCTCGCCATTACCGTTGGCATTGCGAGGTTATGTGTCAATCTTGCGCCTTGACGGAGTTCACAGAATCAATCAGGGTNGTCTTTACATCATAGTTTGGTAACTCTAAGGATTCAAACGAATCTCCAACATCATAATCCACATGCGACCCGAGCGTTTTCTTTAGTTGGTTCACTGAGAGTTTAGGATGNAACATAGCAAGTATGTATGCTAGGAACTTGGGCAATTTACGCGTAGCGTATTTTCCTTCAAGTGACGAATTCAATATTTTTCCAATTTCTTTCATCCACAAACCCTGTTTGTGAATAATGTGCCTGTGACCATTTCCTCCTTTGTCCAATGCGTTAACATGAGCGATTGCAACATCTCTAACATCTACAAAATTGATGTGGACATCTAGGACGAACGGTGGCCCTTTTACGAAGTGTTTCATGTAAGACATAGACCCCTCAAGGTGCCTTTTATGTAAAATTGGGCCGAACACAATTGAAGGATGTATAGTCACCAATCTAACCTCTCTATTGGATGCCCATTCCCGCATTATTTTTTCCGCTTCAGCTTTAGCGAAACCATAGGCGTTAGAGGTTTCAGAAGCATCGTCACACCAATCTTTGTTAGTGAAAATATGGCCGTTCTCGAACTTAGTTGATCGTATAGCAGCAACCGATGAGGTGTGTATAATTCTCTTTACGCCATGCATTACACTGCAGAGATTTTGAACTCCGATCACTGAAGGGTCAACAACATCCTTCTTGACATCTTTAACCCCAACATTTAGAGATGCAGCACAATGAATCACATCTTCACAACCCTCGACCGCACTTTTTAGAGAATTTACATCAAACAGATTGGCTTTGACAATCTCTAATTTGTCATTATCTGGGAAAATGTTTGCTAGATCGGTATTGCGTAGCATTGCCCTAACCGAATAACCCCTTGCCAATAATTCACACACAACATGGGCGCCAATGAAACCACTAGCTCCGGTAACTAACACTGGCATAAACAGCCCATNCACAACAGGGTCATCTTCTTGCCGCATGGGTGCTACGCACCCAATGATGCGAATCGCCATATTGCTGTGTTCCTTGGTCTTAATCGGACCATTGACGGGCTGTTTTGGCGATGAAGAAATAGTCGAAAAGCAAGTAATAGAGCCATATTATCCAGATATTTCGGAAAGGCAGTATCTCGACTGGGACTGGGATGGATCTTATGCAATGGTTCTCGAACAAGGCCCTTACACAGCCCTCGATGTCCAAGAAGCAATGATCGAAGTAGACACCTCAGATATTTGGGAAACTGGCCCTCCAACATCTAACGTTCACCTTTCATATTGGTTACCTTCGAATACATTGGATGGCGAAAAGGTCCCTGTTATTGCTATCGTTAGTCCGTATTACTCGTTCGGCCAACCGGGCTCAGAGTCTGGAGCAACTAATGTTGTAGCTGCAGGCAGAGGCGAATTTATCTTCGATAACTTCGTTCCACACGGGTATGCATTAGCACAAGTTTCAGTGTTCGGTACAGAGGAATCCAGTGGTTGCTTCGACTATCGTGGAGCGGGAGAAGGCCTGGGCATTCATCACGCTGTAGAATGGCTAGGCCAGCAAAACTGGTCGAATGGAAATGTAGGGCTGTATGGTAAGTCATATGAGGGCGCAACTCAATGGGAAGCAGCAGCTCTTGCTAGCGAACACCTCAAGACAATAGTCCCAATTTCAGGAACCACTGCACTACATCCTTTGCTATACAAGAATGGTAGCGCAGAAGCGAGAAGCCAAGTCATGCACATGAATTACTTCGGTAGTACTGTGGATTACAATGGTGACGATTTGGACAATATTTGTCCCGATATCGTTGAAGGGATTTTTGCTGGGCCTGTGACTTATGGTATGGGTGAGTTGGACCCATATATGGAGAATTACTACAATGAAAGAAGCCACATCGACAAAGCATTCCAAAATTGGAATGGTTCGATCTATTGGATTCAAGGAATGCAAGATTGGAATGTAGACCCCCACCAAGTATTCGGCGGACCAATTGGAGTGAATTGGTATCTTGATTATTCAGCAGCAGGTTATGATGTTCGAGGGATGTTAGGGCAATGGGAACATAATTATCCAGACCAATGGTCAAAGCACAACAATCAGGAATCGGGTTACGGCGGCGAAGCAATCCATAACATGACCCGTTGGGATTGGGGGCAAGATCTCTTTGAGTGGTTTGAATACTATCTCAAAGGCGTAGGGCCAAAGCCTGACAATCACGCCCAAATCCAGAGGAACGATGGACAATGGCGAATCGAAGAATTATGGCCGCCTCAAGATGCGGCCTGGAAATCTATCGATTTGTCGTCATGTGACCAACAAGGTAGCAACGTAGGCGGAACCTCAGTCATCGGCGGAGGACTTCAAACAGTGACTATATCTTGCAGCGGTTTCGAACAAGATATGCATATAGCAGGCCTACCAACATTACATCTAGACGTAACAGCATCTTTCGACGGAGGCCAGATATTTGCCGAACTGCAGGATGCTGAAACGGGATTAAGGCTAGGACACGCAACAATGGATATTCGATATCACGCAGGCGGTTACGACCCCCAAACAGTATTCCCAGGGCAAAACCTAGTAATGCTGATGGAATTCCAAGCTATGGATGTAATACTGCCTGCTGGACACGGGATTAAACTGGTTCTTACTGAAACCGGCGAGGACTACCTAGCCCCAGCTTGTGGTAATTCCTGCCCAATTTCTGTCAATGGAGGAACATTCGCATTCCCTAGCATTGAGCGCGACGGTAGCACAGTTTTCGTCACTCCGCAGAGCGAAGATGCAGCAAACAACTGAAAATTTCCTCCTTGTTCAAATTTTCAATCACGCGCGATTGGCGCGTGCATTTGAACAGCAAATCACATAAAAAAGAGCCGATTTATTGCTTAAACGCACAATAAATACGAAAAAGAATGACAGTTTATAACAAAAAACACCTAAAAAAATATGCGATTGTATAATATACCGTACTCATAACGGGCGCTTTGATACCCATGATGAATAAAGCGAAACTTGAGTATATTTGGCTAGACGGTTACGAACCAACACAGAACATGCGCAGCAAGACAATGGTGCGTTCAAACTTCACAGGAACACTCGAAGAGTGTCCTGTTTGGATGTTTGACGGATCTTCAACACGTCAAGCAGACGGCAGCGCTTCTGACTGCTTGCTGCAACCTGTAAACATCTTCCCGGACCCACAGAGAATCAACGGCTGGTTAGTA
>PAJN01000004.1 GCA_002710205.1 Methanobacteriota archaeon
GCGGTTTCATTCCTCTTTCATGCTACCCAGATAATCTGGTAGATCCACACCTGCCATCTTGGCCACATCGTGGACAGGAGGTAGTGAATGAATCAGGCTAGATACGAAGTTGGCAGTGGAACCTTCTCCACTGCCGCCGCCTGCTGAATCCCAAACGGTGATCTTGTCAATCTGCAAGTTGGAGATTGCTTCGACCTGGCGAGCAACTATGTCCTCGATCTTCTCAACCATTAGTAGGGTTGCAGCAGCCTTTGCATCGCCACCTGCGCTAGCAACTAGGCTGGAATAACCGGCCGCCTTTGCTTCTAGAACGGCTTGTACACCTTCCGCTTCAGCACGATACCTTGCAAGTACAGCATCTGCTTCACCACTTGCGACACGGCGCTGGCGTTCAGCTTCAGCTTCAGCAGCAATCTCAATTTGAGTCTTTGCGATTTCTTCACGGACAATTTCTTCTGCTCGAAGTCTCTCTTGCTCCAGCATATACTGTGCCTTTTGAACTTCCATTTCCGCAGTTCTGCGGGCGACTTCAGCACGTTGCATTGCTTCCGCTTCTTTTTCTGCAAGTGTAGCGTTATATTCAGCGATACTTGCTCTGGATGAGTTCTCTCCTTCAATTGCATTAGCTTCCAAGGCTGCAACTTCCTTTCTCTGCGAAGCGTCAGCACCCTTCTTACCAATTTCAGCTGCCGCTTGGTTTTCAGCAACTTGAATGTCACGAGTTCTGTGTGCTTCTGCTTGACCGATGTCACCATCACGGTTTGCAGCAGCTACATCTGCCTTTGCAGCGTTAACTGCACCTGCGGCAGCCTTCTGTCCAATACTCTCAATGAAGTCAGAATCGTCAGTAATATCTGTGATGTTAACGTTGATTAGGTTCAATCCCAACTTGTTTAGTTCATGACCAACATTTTCACGAATCAACTCAAAGAATCGGTCACGGTCTGCGTTGATCTGTCTAATGGTTAGAGACGCAACAGTCAATCGAAGTTGTCCAAAAATAATTTCTGAAGCCATTGATTCTATCTGATTTGGTTGTAAGTGTAGAAGACGCTCAGCAGCGTTGTTCATGATTGTAGGATCTGTACTGATACCTACAGTGAACGTTGAAGGAACGTTGATTCTGATATTCTCTTGTGAAAGAGCATTCGTCAATGGAATGTTAATTGTCATTGGAATAAGACTCAGTTTCTTGTAATCCTGAATCAAAGGCCATACTAGTGTTGCACCACCATGAATACAGCGTGATGCTCTGCCACCACTAACACGTCCATAAACTACCAATATCTCATCAGATGCACATCTTTTGTAACGGGTTACAAGCAAAATAAATCCAAATGCAAATACCAATAATCCACCAAAAAATAGCATTGTTAGCCAAAATCCACTATCCATACATATCACCTCATTCTTCTTCTGTTATTATTTCATTACCACCATCAAGTGGCTCGACTACTAATGTTGCTCCAATCACGTCAATCACCTTGACTAGTTCATTTCTTGGAATTAGCAAAGTTTTGTCATTCGCTCTTGCAGTAAGAGTTCTTAGTGTACCGTCAACATCAACCTGAACTTCTCCAGTTTGATTTGGCCTGATACGAGAGTATACTTGGGCTGTTTGGCCTATGGCGTCTGAATGTTTCATTGTACCATCTGCTTGCAGATTCATGATTCCCTTCATCATTGTTCTGACGCCATAGAGAGAACCTCCTGCAGCGGCACCACCAGCAAATACTGCAATTACTTCTTGGCCGGTTGCAGTTATGGTAAACATTCCAGTCAATCCAAACATCATTATTGCAGCCGCAATACCTTGTAAACTGAATAACTCAAAAGATAAATCAGAATCTAAACTGAAATCTCCATCAAACACAGTGTCTGCAACGCCGCCTAAGATGTCTCCAACTAGCATAATCGCCATCATTACGATGAAGAAGATAGCGCCAAAAAAGGCACATCCGATGAATAAAAACTCAACAGCGGAGGGGGCATTGATGCCCAGAACGTCTGCTATCCAATCCAAAAGACCCATTGCGACTCAGTACTCCCTTGCATCTTTACTTAATGACATTATTGCCGTCATATCAATCTGTATTTTCTTGACGAAGTTTGAATTTTTCAAAAACCACTACTGTAGAAGCAGAAGCTCCTGAAATTATCGCAGAGATTATCACATTCACTCCAAGATTATGGAGGATTAGGAACAACCACAACGGCAAAAATACAATGAGAAATCTACGAATGAAGGGCCATATGCCACCGAATAAATCAACAGAACCATCGTCTAGCATTAGAACATCTCAGATCATTATGCTTCCAAGGATTAGGGTAATTGCCCACATGCCGACGCCGAACCAAACTCCTCTACCTTGTTTGTTAATAGCATCATCATGGACCTCTCGTTGAATATTTTTTAGTGGATTTAAGAGCAAATCACGCTGCTCTTGACGGAATACGATCAATGCTAGAACAAAACAAGCAGCCGCTCCTCCTCCAAATAGAGTCGCTATGGCTTCTTCTGCTTCAGTGAGTAATTTTATTGAAAGCCAAATCTGAGTTACAGCTACCATCAACCAGAGGAAAGAACCTCTCTCTGCGACTCCCATAGAATTCCTAGCATATACTCATTATTGATGGTTCCCACAATCTGCCCATACTTTCCCACTCTAAATATAGGGTTATTCAAGTACTGGAAGCGAGAGTTAAGGGCCATGGGGAAGGTTCGTCACGGAGTTGCGGGCTACCCGATTGAACATTCCTTGTCCCCTGTTCTAACTGCTATAGTCCATGCACATTTATCTCGAACNGAAAATGTNGAGTTGCCTGGCTTGAAAGGTGTAGTTGTAATCCCNACCGANGGNGTAGANAACGCATTGGCTTGGGGATATGCAGGATCNCTNCCATCTCCTCCTGATTGGGATTTAGTCGGGTCGCCTCTAGGTAAATTCAGAGCTAATACATTACTAGAGAGGGCGGTGAATGTTAGTATGGAGCATGTAGAAGGGGANGCACGTCTTCCAAATTCTGAGTTGCCCAGTACTAAATCGACCCCTCATAGGTTTGATGATGAAGAGGTGTGGCTTTCATTGACATCTCCATTGAAGCACCAGTTGTCAGCAGCTGCAGTCAAGTGTATTGACAATGCAATGGATATCCGCTCAGTCAATACTCTGCGATGGGATGGACTCTCATGGTGGGCCGCATCAAGTGATGGCCCAGGGATGTGTATGGTCGCTAATGCATTCGGATATGATTTTGATAACATAATCGGAATTACTGGAGGTGGGGGTACAGCTCGTTCTGTTGCTGCTGCTTGGAGTGCTAATGGTGGAAAGGTAAAGCAGATTGGTGGCAATCGTCTTTTGGATGAAGATGGACCTTGGAATCTTTGTGATGATGATGCCAAGTTCACCATTAATTTTGATGAAGATGGTGGAGATATTTCTGTCAGGTATCAAAAAATGGAAGGAGATTTTGATTCACGAATCGAATATCTTTCGAAAAATGCTGATGGAAGGTGGTTGCTGTGTGCACAGCACTTACACTCATGGGCTAATCTATGGGCTCCGAAGTATTCTGAACACTTGCCATCGCTTTCATTGTTATTGACAAGATTGGTTGCAGTGGAGGTGCAACTCGAATGAAAAGAGCAATACTACTAGTCGCAGTTCTATTGCTGCCTACAGTTCTAGCCGACAATTTCCCCGTACAAAACCAGAATTCGGGATTCGTAGGCTGGCAAATTGAGGACAGTGAAAAGATTGGAGAGTATCGGCTATCATATCCTTCAGTCACTGATGGTGAAGAGATAAACATGGCTCTGAACGGTCCTTTTGCAGTAGTTGTGTTCTATGCTGATTCAGGCGAGGACATTGATCAATATGTTTGGCTGCAAGACGGCTTATCCAAGTGGGGATACATTACTCTGGTAGTAGAAGATGAAACCGATTGGGATGCAATCGAGTTCCTACTAATTGGATGGAATAATGGCTCTCAATCTTCTGTTCCAGATGCACAGGGTATGTTCGCATTGAATCACATTGCATTGTCTGGTCATGGAACAGGGGCGCACACTGCTGCTGAAATTGTAAAAAGCACGAATTACAATATTGATGGTCTATTCGGCCTGGGATTGGATGGTAGTTCCTCTCAGCATTCGAGTGATGCAATATTGTCAAGACCATCCTCGGCTCTATTTCTAACCGGCACTACTGACGACATTGCCCCTGCAGATGAGAATGCAATGCCTTACCTAGGAAGTTGGCCTGGCGCATGGCAGCTAATGCACCCATTGGGCGCCAATCACATCGGTTATCAGGAGAGTGACACATTCTTCGAGAGGTTGGCCGATGGGGATGACAACATGGGTAGAGAAAGCCAACAAAATCATGCTTTGGAGCATATACTGCCATATCTGAATCTCTCTCTCCGAGGAGATGATTCTGCATATCAAAGTGCATTCAATCGAGAAGATAAATCGGTTTCTTCCGACCCTGACTCATATATCGATGAAGATTTGAGTCGTTCAAGGTTGTACAAAATGGACAACATAACTTCATCCATGTTTTCAGTAATGTTGAATCAATCATTCACAATTTCTGCAGATGTGACAATGCGCGACGGTAGCCCCGCAACAGGTAATGTGTCCTGCATTATACCAAATGGTGATGTCATTACAGGAACATTAGCAGATGGTTCAGCATCGTGTGAAATTAACGGTTCTTCTATAATGCCAGGTCCTTCATTGATTGAAATTAGGGTCAAAGATCACTCTTTTTCAGACTGGCTTGACATCTTCATCAACCGAATCGGAACACCAATGCAATTCACTTCNCCAATTCCTGAGATTGTTTTAGACCAGCACTCATTTGTCTCAGTTTTGGCAGAATCATTCGCTTCAGACCCTGATGGTGAAGAGATAGTATTCCTAGGTGCAACTCTTCTTAACGATAATGAAAGCCGTCTTGCTGTAGAAATATCAGAATCAGAATTGACTATCACGCATGTGGCTGACCAAGAGTGGGATGGTACAGTTCAAATCGAGATTACCTTAGCAACTTCAGATGAAATGGCTAACTTGACGACCAATGTCACAGTTCTGCCTGTTAACGACCCAGTGATACAGATTGAAACAATTCCTCAGCAACAATCTATTGAAGATGGAAGCAGNATCGTAGTTGATTTTGCCCAGTATGTCAGTGACCCTGAAGGTGAACAACTAGTTGTAACCGTGGCAAGAGAATATCCAGGAATTAGAGTTAACAGTTCGCTTTCTACTGTTTTGATTGACCCTCAAACTCATTGGTATGGTGCCGAATTAATTGAATTCCATGTTTCTGATGGTGTTACAGAGCATCTGCAAATTTTTGTTCCAATCAATATTGAAGCAGTGAACGACCCAATCGAATTCACCTCTGACACAATCTCACTAGAGATGGAAGAGGATGGAGTATTAATCGTAAATCTAGATAATTTCACTGTAAATGTGGATGATGATATTCTATCATACTCGATTAATGGTCAGTCTGAAATCATAGGTTTCTCAATATCGGGAAGCGAATTAGTTCTTGCAGGAAATCCGGATATGTTTGGATTGGCAAGCTACACAATTGATGTTAATGATGGNGATAGTACGATTTCTGCTAATCTAGATGTCAAGATTAAATCGGTACCTGATTTACCTACGGTTGGTATTTCGAGTATTGACGTAGATGGAAATACAGTGTCGATACTCTGGACTATTTCGGACAAAGATGGCGAATTAGGCCTGGTATATTCTGTTAAGTTAGACAACCAGTCCATTGAAGTTGGAACTGAATGTACTGGAACAGTACTGTTGACGTGTTTGACGACATCTATGACTCCGGCAGTAGGTAGCCATACTATCGAAGTCAAGGTTTGGGACAGTGGCGCTCAGGTCTGGTCTAACACAATGTCTCAAGACTTTGAAGTTGAAACAACATCAATTCCTCAGGATGATGCGGAATCTGAAATCGAGGTTGGCGAATGGATTTTACCGATTGGATTGGGCCTAGTTGTACTGCTACTAATTGGGTACATGGTCCTATCAAGAANAGATTGATCACAAAGGAATGTTACCGTGCTTCTTAGGTGGCGACCATTCTCTTTTAGAGGACAGAATTCTAAGTGCACGAATCAATCTCATCCTGCTTTCTTCAGGTTCGATAACATCGTCAAGCCAACCGTTACGTGCTGCAACATATGGGTCACCAAACTTCGATTTGTATTCTTCAACCAGTTGTAGCCTAGTTTCTTCTTTCTTGTCTTCATCGGCTGCAGCAATCTCTCTGCGATGAATAATATTCACAGCGCCTTCTGCTCCCATTACAGCCAATTCTGCAGTCGGCCATGCAATGTTGTAATCCGATTGTAAGTGTTTACAACTCATTGCGAGATAAGCACCACCGTATGCCTTTCTTGTAACTAGAGTCATTTTGGGAACGGTCGCTTCAGCATATGCGAATAGCAGCTTTGCACCGTGGCGGATAATGCCGCCCCACTCTTGGACAACTCCAGGCAAGAATCCTGGGACGTCTTCGAATGTTACCAGTGGTATGTTGAATGCATCACAGGTTCGGATAAATCTAGCAGCCTTGATCGATGCATCGATGTCAAGGCATCCTGCCAATACCTTAGGTTGGTTAGCGACCACTCCGATGGTTTTTCCATCAAGTCTTGCGAAACCAATGATGATATTCTCAGCGTATGAGTTGAACAACTCCATGAATATGCCATCATCCACAATTTCTTCGATAACTTTCACCATGTCATAGGGGCGATTTGGATTATCAGGGACTAAGGAAGTAAGTTCAGGGTTTAGCCTAGTTGGCTCATCAGCAGTCAATTCGACAGGTGGGCTTGACGCATTGTTATCTGGCAGGAATCCAAGAATATCAGCAGCGAGTGCACACGCTTCTTCTTCATCATCGGCAATCAAACATGCGATACCTGAGCGGCTGGCATGAAGCGTTGCTCCACCCAATCCTGCAGCATCAACCTCTCCGTTGATGCACTCTGGTGTTTCCAAAGGNGAGGACATGAANANTTGTCCNTGGTCATTGCCAAGGATNGTGAAGTCTGCTAGGCTAGCGCCTAATGCTGAAACNCCAACTACAGGTCCTAAGACAAGTGAGATCATTGGAATGCGGCCAGAGCACTGAACTAATCTGTCCAGTAATTCTCCAGTTCCTCCTAGNGATGCAACACCATCTTGAGCACGCTGACCTCCTCCATCCCAAATTCCAACAATTGGCACTTTAGTTCGCTCAGCCATCTCTACAACTTTGGAGATCTTCTTAGCATGCATTTCACCCATCGAGCCACCATGGACAGAGAAATCTTGTGCGAAGCAATAGATTCTCCTTCCATCAACAGTGCCGTGACCACACACGACGCCGTCTCCAAGCGTTTCGTGCATGAACATTCCATGGTCGGNNGTTCTGTGAGTNAGNAANGTGTCAATNTCNACGAATGANTCTTCGTCNAANAGNTTNCGAATTCTNTCCCTNGCAGTCCCTCTTCCNGAGACNCGNATACTNTCTTGTCGCTTNATTCCCCCNCCCATNNNGGCNTTTTCNCGACGGTATNTCANGTCNTCAAGAGCGTCANTNGAATCTCTTGACATGNNTTNNTCCACTCCTTNNCGGTTATTGATTGAAACGGTTAGGTNNTNAGNGANGNTTNNTTCTCTCCNCATAGNTTTTCAGANAANANNNNTAGNNCNTTNCCATTTGATAATGCCCAGTGNANCTTNGCTAGNANTGCTTCAGGNGATGCGGTTGAACCATGNCCCANNACNCCNATTTCTTGTTGATTTCTNCCNTTNGAATANACNTTCAAATCAACNGGTCCNTTGATACACTGATTTGCCACGATTACCGGAATAGAAGAATTTTTGATTGTGTTAGCAAGTTTGTCATTTTCAGGTGCATCACCATTTGAGTTCTCGATAGGCAGGTGTCCTAATCCTGTACCGTGAATAATTATCGCCGAGTAATTTGCCTTTTCAGCAGCTTCGAGAAGATCGTGGTGCAAGTGTGGCCCTGCAACGAATTGAGCGATTCTAATGTTGGAATCATACTTGGTGGGTTTTGCAACTTCACGATTGTGCGATTTAGAAACCGGAGTGTGGCTTAGTCCTTCTCTAGTGATTGTAATTTCACTAATCCTTTCCCCGTTGACCATTTGGAAGGCATCTCTTCTAGTAGAGTGCATCTTCCTAACTGCTACGCCTGGGCTCACAGCACAAACACCGTCTCCAGAACCTGCGTGCATAACAGTAACTGCTGCATCACCGTCTCCAGAAACTTCTGAACCATTTGCAGCCCAGTAAACCGCTGAAAGCAAGTTTTCTGTTGCATCTGAGGATGCTCTATCTGAAGATCTCTGTGAGCCTGTAAACACAATTCTGCCTGCGGGCTTTCCACCATTTCCTGCAAAAGCGAACGATAGCGCTGAAGCACTAACGTGTAGAGTGTCGGTTCCATGGGTTATTACTACGCCTACTGACCCAGAATCGAACGCTTCTTGACATGCATCAATCATCATATTCCAATGGACTGGTCTAATGTCATCAGACCACATGTTGCCGATTTTTTTAGCATCTATATTTGCGATATCAAGAATTTCAGGAACGCTTGCTAGCAATTCTTCTGGCTCAAATCTAGCAATAACTGCTCCAGTCGCATAGTCGACTTTGGATGCAATAGTTCCACCTGTATGGATGATTGTAACTTTGGGCAAATCCTGATTCTGTTCTACAGAAATACTGGTTGAATCGGAAGTTGTTGTATCTCCTATTTCTTCAATAGTTTTGACCATGTCTAATGGATAACTAACGTTGTACCCATTTACTAATTTGACAGTAACATGGTTAGGGGCTGCTCCAGGTAAAACAACTCCTTCATGAGCCGTACTTCCAGCCGGTCCATCGGCTACTAACTTGACACGCTTTCCAACCGATGGCATATCTACCATGGTATAGCCTAGTTCTGAAGACTCTTGAATGTTAGTGATTCATTTTGTCTGTGAAAGGTAATACTAGGGCAATATTTACTCTCCAAAAGGAGATTCAGTGCGTAGAATAAATGACGCAATTCACTCTTGACCGACTAACTTGTAGTCGTCAGAAAGTGGTGTTGCACCGGTTTCCATAGAGATGATTTTACCATCTTTGAATTTCATAAATGCTAAGACTGCCTCAGAAGCAGAACCATTTGAGAAGTGAACGATAGAGTGAGAGACTCCCACGGATTCGTTTTCGAATAGGATTCTGTCATTTTCTGATCTTGGCCCGCCATCTGAACCAGCGAATCCGAGAAGGTCGGATTTGCCCATTGTAATTCCACCTACATGTGGATTGAACACGAAATCGTCGTGAATAATTTCTGCAAGAGCGTCTACATCTCCATTTTCCCAGGCCTCGTTGTATGCGGATATAATCGACATAACCNGNCTATTGGCAAGAGGCATATAGATTGATTGACAATATTTTCCAAAAAATATTATCAAAAATAATCGATATGGGATTAGTTAGTTGCAGGCATCGAAGAATGATGTAAATTGATGCGGAGATTGCCTGATGAATCGACAATGTAGCCGAATGTGTACTCNACCTTGACTTCATCACCTTCTGGCGAGGTAAAGAAATAGTTNCCCATTGCAATAGCGTAGTCATCTCTGAGGATTATGTCAGAATTCTCGAACCTGACATTAGTCCAGCCCTTAATTGCAAATCCTTTGTCTTCAGGNCACGCATTATTTGAAGCTACGAAATAAGACAGAGCGCTTTCAAAGTCGGGTCTGAATTGTTCTATTGCGGCTAATGTCGGTTTGAAAAGAACATTGGTTAGGCCATAAGCGTACAGTGTCTCCACGTGGTTACGTGCAATTCCAACGTAATCTCCTCCGGATTGGTGAGCATTTGCTATTGCCACAATTCCGTCGCCCCATGCACGCTGTGCATTGTTTATGTCCGCCTCTTCGATCATGGCAATCCCTTAGTTTGTGTTTTGTAGGTAGCCATTACAAAGTCTTTCTCAATCTAGTGACTTTGTTAGAAACTACTCCTCACAATCATTTGGCTTATCCAATAGGCCAACTTCTGAGAGAGTGGTTGCTAAAACAACAGAAAGTAGAATGCTAATTGTGAGAAGTTGCCCAGTCTGTTTAGCAGGAGGGAATTCCGCAAATGTTAGCAGTACAAATATCGAGATTGAAGTGATAGCAGCGCCCCATCGTGCAAAGTTGTCGCTTTTGGTTTCTCTATGTCCTGCACTTGCATGAGATAAGTAGTCAGCAGCAAACCCCATGCCGAGAAGAACGGCAGGCGCAGTACTTACGCCTCTTTCTCCAATTATGCTAGCAAAACCGTCTACTGCGGCACCAACTGCAATAGTTCCTATTGCAATACGCACTGCTCGTGATGGTGAATTGGATACAAATAATGCAATTAAGAAAACACAGAAACCTGCAGCGAGGATTTGGAAAATTCTCGTGTCATCAAATTCTTCCGCCAAAGCAGCACCAGTTACTAATTCCCCTCCAATCGTATGTCCGGTGTCATAATCATCGACTAAACTTGATACGTCGTCCTTGAAATCGAGGGCAGCGCCTGCATTTCCTCCATCTATGAAAACTCCAATGACCAAAGCGATAGTTTCACCATTTGACTGCAACCTATGGTCGTCTAGCACTGATGAACCATCATTAGTTTCTGAAATGAAATCAATTGTGGCATTATTTTGGCTTTCGTATCCATATGGTATTCCCATGACGAGTGGTGTTTCGTATACTCCGGTCTCAAATGATATGACACTAGGGTGCTGGCCGATTTGCTTCTGAATATTGACGGCTTTGAGATAATCTGAATGCGAATCTCCTTCAACATCAATAATTACCCATGTAACTGTACTAGATGCAATGAGATATTGATTTTGTAATTCTTCAAATTGGTCTAATGCAGGGTCGTCATCTGATAGGAATTGGTTTACGTCAAACACTTCTACGCCAGNTGGGGAAATTGCAATCACTAAGGACATTAATACTAGACAAGTAGGCCAAGCCCAGACTCTATTTTTTGTGTCACTTTGTAAGATATTTTCACTTGTAACCTCAACTTCTTCCCTTCTACTCATGTAGAAATCCTCCAGTACAAAACGAGTCAAAAGCCAGTCAAGGAATATACCGATTATCATCATCAATGCCAGGGTATTTTGTGCTTTTATTGGAGAAAACATTGAGAGTGATACAGCAGCTAATGTAGTAACCATTGCTAGTAGTAGTAACGATCTAACTTCCTCTCTACTTCTTGATGATTTACAGTACCAAAAAGCACCATCAACTGCGACTGCTAGAATTATCGGGAATGCGATAGCATCGATAATTGAGATTTGTACACTAGTGGCTGAAAGGATTCCAATCTCTGCTACAATTACAAGGCCAACACTGCCAAGAGTAACTGCACATACCTTCCAATCTCGAATGATTGCATACATCACAGCTACTAAGAAAAACGCTGAGGGTATTAGGATTGAATTGAGGTCGTCTTCAGCGATATTTTTTGATTTTTGGAAAAGCATGTTGATTCCAACACCTTCAATCTCGAAATCGGTATTTTCACTAGCCTTTTCAGCCCACAGGCTCAGAGTATTCCAGTCGGTTACCGGTGATTCTGTATCCGATGAGTCGAGCCAAATCAGCCATAGAATCTCATCAGAATCAGGTGGTGTCAACTCAGAAGCTCCCGGAAATGAAGGGCATGCTATGCCGAAGTTGGAATCCTTTGGTAGCAAAAGCATCGTGGTTTGAAAGGCTGCTATTTCTTCAGTTGTCGATTGATTACCACACCATCCTCCATCTATTGTTGGAGAAAGAACATCTGACCACTTACTCGCATTTTCGAGGCTTCGGTTTCTAGATTCAAATGCATCTCCCCATGCACTAAAAGGAGTTTCAAGTTTGGTAATTATAGTGCTATCATATTCCCATGAAGTGTCTGGATTACTTCCATCTAACAATTCCTTTTCTAGTTGAATAAGTTGCTGAACAACCTCAAAGTTACTAGTTACCGAAAGATTGTCGTCATGCTTTATTTTGAGGATTAGTTGACCCTTGTAGTTATCAACTAGGGCTTCTTCCTTAATTCTCTCTTTAGCAGGGTCTTCAAAAATTGAATCTGTGTTTAGGATTAACTCTACAGGCATTATGAATGCAATAGCCGCACAGGAAACTAAGAACACCAAAATTGCAATCTTAGACCCCTTTGGTTGCACTGCATCACCTCAACAGGTTATTGATTGGGTATTGCCTTGATTGTAAATCAGTTGGCCCTACTTCCATTCACTCCAAGTTCCACTTTGAGGGTCTTTCCACCACCAATTGCTACTACCTGCAGGATATTCAGATACTTCGTATCCATCTTGCATGTAGCCTTGATGACTAGGTGGAGGACTAGATGGTGCACTAGAAATAGGTGCGCTGGCTACTGGAGGAATTGTTTTGTATGGTTCATCAAACATTGCGCTCTCCTGCTCATACCAATCCCCCTCATCGCTACTGCCACCTCTTCTGACAAAGACTGTTGCAGCCACAATAGCAAGAATCAATCCAGCTACAAGTGCACCTAACGTCAATGGTGCCATGCCGAGAATCTTATTCTCTGACGAGTCGCTTGTAGTATCCTTTTCATCAGTTTCTCCGTCATAGTATGGGCAACCGTTTCCTGGTTGGGATGTGTCTATTGCATCAGGGTTCAATTGTTCCCATTCTTCGCACTCGCTAAGGTCAGATGCACCGTCTCCTGATTGGCCACCGTCGTTCTGATTATCACTTCCGATAGTACAGCCGTTTTCATCGACAATATCACCCGCAGGGGTATCTGGACACAAGTCATCTATGTCATCAACTCCGTCATTATCGTCGTCATTGTCAAAGATGTCTGGAATATTATCTCCATCGGTATCTTCTGTAGTCTGTTCCTCGGAGCCATCTTGAGTTACAACAATTGTGAAATCAATTGGGTTGTACATTCCTCCAGAGGCTCTGACAAGGAATGTCCCCTCGGAAAGAGTGAACGATATTTGACCATTGTAATTTGTCAAACCGCTAAACTCTGTGAATTCATCTCCAATTACAACTACAGATAGTAGTTCGACAGGAATTCCTGTTTCTAGTTCAGAGACAGTGATCAGTAATGAGTCTCCTGCTGAAGGGTTTTGTGGCATGTATTCAATGGCCAAGTCCTTCATAACTAGGGGTTCAGGATTAGGTTCAGCGATTTGTGAGCCTATTGCTGCATGAATAGTAGCAGAACTTCCAGACCCCTTTTGCACCATTGCTAGAACAGTGTAGTTACTTGTTGGAGATGCCAGATGTGGCAGAGTTAAGTCTGCACTGCTTCCAATTCCCCAAGCGATTGAATTTACATCACTAAAGAAATCATCAAACAGTTCGAAAGCATCACCCTCATCTGCATCACCGCCACATTTAGTGTCGTCCATCCAAGTTCCTTCATAAACATCAAGTTTGAAATCAGAGTTTGTTTCTGTGCCTGTATGCAAATCATATTCGCCTTCTGAAACCATGTAGGTTGCACTCATTGTATCAGAGCCGGGGTAGTCTTCACTCCACGGGCTATCTGGTGACATTTCATTTCCTTCAGAGTCGAATAACTGAACATTTGATGTATCGATCACTCCTTCGGTTATTCGATATTCGTTATCGGAATTATGGCTCAACGATAGTTCAAGACGAAGGTCGTCACCAGACATTGCACTTTGGGCATTATATTCTACAAATTCACACATTCGGCTTGACTTTGCGTTTTCAGCGACCCATCCTACATCTTCACGTATTCCATCGTAAATCAAAGAGGTGAAGGATGCGAAGTCTATGCTAGCGGGGTCAAATCCAAACTTGGGTACTGCTACTGCGAATATCCTATTGGCTTCTCCATCTTCAGAACTTAGAGCAATATTTGTTGTCTGACCTGGTCCTAGCGTCCCCATCATGTCCAGTTGGCTAGGGTCTTTGATTACAATTCCAAAGTGAATTGCTTCAGCCATAATCTGTTCTTCAGGATTTAACACAGCCATTCCAATTAGAGACATTGGTGCTTCGAAACGAACCTCTTGATTCCTAGATGTATCACCGCTTTGGAATTCAATCTCAAAGCTTTCCTCGTCTGAAATACTATCCCAGTCTATGTCAGGGAATGCTACATCTAACTTCAGAGGTGCTACGCCAATCGATACGTTGTATTCATCGTACGGAATGTTGTTTGGAGTAACGGAAATCGTGTTCAAACCATTGTTTGCAGAATCTGCAATGTAAACCGGTAGTCCAGCAAAGGTTGTCACTTGTTCTAGTCCAGTCATTGTTATGTCACCATTTGTGATGTAAGCGAAATTTAGACCAATTCCGGTCTTTATTTGGCCATTATCTAGGGTACCTTTGGATTGTACAATAGTCAGATAGACACCTGGGTGGTTTGGCACAAATGTTAGACTTGCTTCACCCTCACTATTTACATCAATTATTTGCTCAGTAACAACTTCAAATGGACCATCGGTCAGGAAACTATCGATTACCTGTGGAGAAGGAGTAGAGGATTCCTCACCGCTCAGATAGCATTCGGAACTTGATTTCCAACCGGTCCAATATCCACCTTCATCAGAATCGGAGTCATCTTGCCAGAATCCTTGGTCAGTATCATACCTTATGTATTCGGTATGCGTTGTTGCTGCTTCATCTTCAAATTCCATTTCTATGTAATACTCTCCAGGTGAACTGTATGTGTGGCTATTCCAACC
>PAJN01000005.1 GCA_002710205.1 Methanobacteriota archaeon
TCTTACTAATCATGCTAGAAGCGTTCTTTGTTTGATTATATTCTTGGAACCAATCCGGTTCAAGCCCTACCTCTGACTCAATATTCCACTCGAATTCACCATCACAATGAGGGCATACGAATTCTCCCGATGCATCATCATCGAGGGCGATTTCCTCTTCACAATGTGGACAAAGGATTTCGACCATGATTTTCCCTAAGCCCAATGAGAAATAAGCATTAACCCGTTTCGAATTTATTCAACTAAATTTTAGGTATAGTTCCTGTAAGCAAGAAGATTAGAATGTCAACGACAAGGAATGGCATACACAATACCAATCCTGCCCATTGCCATAATGGGCCCAAGTATGTTCGACCAATAGGATCAATGAAAGTAGTGAAGACGTAACGATAAGGAGCAACGATAAATTCCAGTACGAAAACAAGAATGACTACAATTATGGCTATTGGGTCAAACATGGCTGCCACTAAATCTGAGAACTGTTAATCAACTTATAACAGAAACTCCGGTTTTGTGGATTTTAATTTATTATGAGTCTAGTTTATCTTAATCCAAACACTAGTCCACCATCCGTCATAATACTGGCCAGATGGATCAACGATTGACAACATAATGTAACTGTAATTAGAGTGGTCATTTGAATACCAATGAATGTTAGTCGAGAAATGACCAGTACTATTTGTTTGAACTAATGTGTAATTCCAGCTTTGTGAACTGCTTTCGTAAATTCCAATACTCAAATAGTGATTTTCCATCAAAACCTTACCAGTCAGTAGGTAAGCCTGGTCAAGTTCTGCAACGGAACAAGGAATATCACTTGTCAAAACCACTCCTCTAAAGTAAAACAAATCATGTGGGCAACTCGAATAATCAATACTCGAAGTTAGAGTTGTGTTAGTGTTTTGTGAGATTACATTTAGTCCCGCAAATGGTATTCCATCGGATATGTTTCGAAGTTCTTCAAATAGAATCATTATCGAATCTCCATTTCCAAATCCATTAGAAATTTCTAGATGTAAATGCGCTTCAGTGCTGTATCCAGTATTGCCAATTTTTCCAATTTGGTGCCCTGCGCCTACTGATTGACCAACTTCTACATCAACCGAATATTGTTGTAAGTGAAGATAGTATGAAAAACTGAAATCACCGTGATCTATAACCACATAATTTCCATGCGTACAATTCTCAATCGAAATTCCTTCATCGATGCAATTAATGTTGGAATCTTCCTTGATAGACCTAATTTTTCCAGCTTTGTATGCCACGACTGGCGTTCCTTCACTCATGAAGAAATCTACAGAATACATCGAATCATCTTGATGAGTAAAACCACCTCTGTAAGATTGACCGATTGAAACATTTGCCCCATTTTCAAATGGAATCATCCCCCAAATAGAATTTCGACTAACACATTCTCCATCATGTAAAACTGTACTCGCAGTGTCACAATCAACTAAAGATGCTTCTAATTCGATTATTTGCTGTAACAAATCAGAAACTGTCGAATTTGTCGAACCCCAACCTGCAAGATAAGAATCGATTGTTGAGTTAGTTGAATTCCATCCGCTAAGATAAGAATCAAGAGTTGAATTGGTTGAACCCCATTCTAGTAAATACGAATCTAGAGTTACATTTGTAGAATCCCAACCTGAAACTAAATCGGCTATGATTGAGCTCGCTTGAGATAAAAGAGACTGATTTTCTGCAAGTGAGTTTTGAAGATTCAGAATCGTATTGTTTGAGTTTTCAAGCAAGGCTTGTAACTCTGCATTGGAATTGTTTGAATCTTCTAACATCAATAACAATGAATTACGGTATGCTTCTTCTTGAATTAGACCTTCCTCAAGGTTGGAAATGTAGTCTGCCGCATCTGAAATTGCATCTTCAAGACCATCAATAGTTGCTTCATAAGAAGACATCTGAGTTTGGAACGACTCAATGGTTGAATTCTTTTCATCAAGTTGCTTTTCTAGATCTGCGATTTGAGTTTCGTATTCAGAATTGTCTTCTTCTTCTGAACCCAAACAGCCAGCAAGTGAACCTGTAACAATCAAAACAGCGAATACAATGGAATGTATCCCTTTCATGTTTACCGAATAATGGCATGGTCGTTAAACAAATCGCTACAATATATGCTCATTTCAAAATAATCGAGTTAATAAGAAACCGTTCAATCGATAGATTGCTCCGGTAACGGAGCGAGCGTTTTCCGGGGTGGGCGAGGGGTCGCCCGTTTGTACACGCTCGTTCCACTCATTGTGAATTAACCCACTCGGTGTAACTTGGGGAGGCATCACACTCATGGATTACAATTTGAGGTACATCGTATGGATGTTCTTCTTCAATCTTGGATATGACTGACTGCTTATTGGATTCGGAGACCTTGATTTGTAGAGCCCATTCGGTTTCAGATTGGATTTTACCTTCCCACTTGTATGTCGATGATACCTTGTGGTGTTGCACACATGCAGCTCCGGATTCAACCAAAGCCTGTGCTAATGAAGTTACTTCGAATTCTCTCCATGAATCTGGAAGAGTTGTCTTTACTAGCCAAAATGTGTTGCCCATGTCACCTCGATTATGCAGGATTTCAAGAACATTCTGCTAACACAAATTGAAATGTGAGAAGCCTGAGAATCTTTCATGGGCCAACTATCAGACCTCAATTGGCTCACTAGGTTCTTGTCTGAAACACCTGGTGATGAACAGGTAGGCGGGCCTAGTCGCCAAGTTCCAAATGCTTGCTGGTCACGTGTTCTGCCAACGCCTGCGCCTAACCCAAAACTCCGTTTGTGGTCTGAAGAGATAGGCACACTTCTCGGACTTGATAGAGGCGAAGCAGACGTCCTGGGAGGAGGAAAACCTGTAGCAGGAATGGACACATATGCGCAAAGATATGGCGGGCATCAATTCGGCAATTGGGCAGGACAATTAGGGGATGGACGTGCAATCACTCTAGGAGAAGTGGAAACTGAATCTGGCGTCTGGGAATTACAACTCAAGGGCTCAGGAGAAACTCCGTATTCTCGTCATTCTGATGGCAAGGCTGTACTCAGATCCTCTATCCGTGAATTCCTATGCAGTGAAGCAATGTTCCATCTTGGAGTTCCAACAACTAGAGCACTTTCTCTAGTCACAACTGGAGAACAAGTTATGCGTGACATGTTGTATAACGGAAACAAGCAACTAGAGCCAGGTGCTGTTGTTTGTAGAGTAGCTCCTAGTTTCATCCGATTGGGAAGTTTCCAAATCCATGCAATGATGGGAGACAAAGAAACATTAGAAGCAATTGTTGAACACACGCTCAAGCATCATTTCCCCGATTGTAGTTTCGATGAAGATGGAATCATTGAGTGGGCGAGAATAGTCGCAAAAACAACTGCAGAGATGATTGCTCACTGGATGCGAGTTGGCTTTGTTCATGGAGTTATGAATACAGACAATATGTCGATTCATGGATTGACAATAGACTACGGCCCTTACGGTTGGTTAGAGGATTACAACCCTGGGTGGACCCCCAATACTACAGATGCCGGACGAAAGCGATATCGCTATGGGGCTCAGCCACAAATCGGGGCTTGGAATTTAGCTAGATTCCTTGAAGCAATTTCCCCTTTAGTTGAAAATACTGAGAGATTAACTGAAGTTTTAGAATTCTATATATCGTCTTATGAAGATTCAATAAACCAAATCTGGTCCGACAAATTAGGGCTTTCACAGTTCAGAGAAAAAGATTCTGAATTGATTAGTGAACTCAACGAATTACTGCAAAAGGTTGAGACTGATATGACAATTTTCTTCAGAGAATTAGGTGCACTTCAGGAACCAAATATTGAGTTGCTAAAATTCGCATTCTATGACGAAGGATCAATTCCCAGAGAAGAATGGAATGTGTGGTTAGCAAAATGGTGGGAGAGAGTTGAATCTAATCCTGATAGAGAGAAGATGATGCAAACTAATCCAAAGTATGTACTCAGAAACTGGATGGCGCAACTGGCCATTGATGCTGCCGAAAAAGGGGATTACTCTGTATGTGAAGAATTACATGAATTATTGAAATCTCCATATGATAACCAGATAGATTTTGAGCGAGATTGGTATCAAAAGCGACCTGAATGGGCTAGACACAGAGTAGGATGCTCGATGCTATCTTGTTCTAGCTAAGAATGTAGTTTGAAACAGGCATTAATATCCATACCTACTATGGATATGTTATGGAGCAGGTAAAATTTGCAGAGACCCTAAAAGAAAACAACGCCAAGACTGCGGCAACATTTGCGGTAATGATGGCCATGATATTCATGATCACATTCATCGTAACGGTGTTTCCGATAGCGCCGACGTTAATCATTCTGGCAGCACCTGCCATTCTGATGAACTTAGGATGGCTAGTATTCGCCAGAGTGGTATGAAAATCAGTCAGGATTATGCACTTCGACCATAACCGTGTGTTATGGTCGATAACCAACTGTTGTGGTTCTTCGGACTCGGGGCATGGGCTTTTGCGATTGTCATTGCAATCAAGCCGTTGCATGCCTACATGATGTCGAAGGGCTGTGAAAATATGGTTGCGGTTTATTACAACCGTAAAGTAGCTCACATGGTTGCAGGTGGCATACCATTGATCATGTGTCCAATTGTTTTCACGGATCCAATCTATCCACTTCTTGGGGGCGTCCTTGGAGCAATAGGTCTAGCATCTACTCATCTGATGGATAAGCGTCTGTGGTGGATGCAAACGGAACAAAACATGAATGATGCTACATTTGCATTCATGCTAGGAATTTCAGTATACGCATTATGGCATTATTTGGATGATGCATGGCTTGCAATTCTTCCAGCTCTTTTCATGGCATATGGTGACGGAGTAACGGGAATTATTCGCAACAAAATGTTCGCAAAACGAACTAAGAGTGCTTGGGGTAACTTAGGAATGGCAATCCTTTGTATTCCGCTTGGATATATTATCGGAGAAAATGCGGACCCATCAATACCGATTTGGGGAGCAATATCCGGGGCATTAGCATCATTTGTAGAGAGATATGAATTCGGCCCTATCGATGACAATGTTCTAATCGTGATTGCATCATCACTAATTATTGCATTAGGAATCAATCTAGGTCCGATTATGTGATTATTCCTCTTCGCTGAATTTGTTCAATTCTGCATTTAGTAGAGTCAATACATCTTGAGGATCATTGGTTTCAAGGATTTCTTGGCGTAAGTCCAAATCACCAAACAATAATGCAGATACTGAAAAGATGGATTCCGGTTTGTCATCGATTAATCCCATTACAGGAGACTTCTCAATCCATTCTGCAAATGATTCATCATCCACATTCAAGATCATAGCAACACGTTGTAAAATACTCCTCACTATATCTTCAAGTTCTGACTGCTGTGAACCATCCATACTTTCGATGACATCGATGAATTCAACATCTGCACTGATGTATAACTTGGAGGTTCCAACATCTTCGGGAATCTCAGAAATTAGAGATTCAAGGTCAGGATAAATGCCATCCTCCTCCATGAATTTGCCCATTGAAGGATGGTTGAATGGAGGTAGAGCTGGTTTATGCACTTGCTTTACAACAAATTTTCTGCGACCGACAATCTGTAGGAAGTGATTGCTACCTTTTGTTTCATGATGGATTATTTCGGCTTCACATCCATATTCCATTGGCCCGTCCCAATGATTGACTTCAGAGAGGAAATCGCTGCGTACCAAGCCGAAATTCTTACCGTCCAACAGGCAATCATCGAGCATCTGTTTGTATCTTGGCTCGAAAACACGCAATTCTTGGACTTCCCCGGGTAGCAAAACCATTGGTAGAACAAACAAAGGTAGGTTTTGCATGGATTGGTCTAGTTGTATTTTCTTATCAAGATATGTTTACAAGGTTGTTCAGATAAACACCTATTCATAAGCATCGTAACTAAGATTACCTCATGCTGAACAAGTTCACTGGACTCACAATTGTTTTCCTAATGTTGACTGTAATTGTCTCTGCTAGCACTCTAGTGACATACGAGATTCTAATGTCGGAAGATTCTGAAGAATTCGTTGCGAAGGTCGATTTTGCAGAAGGTACAAACCACTATACCTTGATTGAGATCGATGAAGGAGATAATGATGAAGAGAAATCTGTTACTCTGATTCTCCACGAATTTGTATTTTCAGTAACTGGCGAGAAAGATTCTGTAACCTGGGATTTTGGAGATGGCCAATCTGGTAATGGAGCTATAATTTCTCATCAGTATGAAATGCCAGGAACTTATGTCGTAACTGCTACAACATCTTCTCCGGAATCCATAGAGTCGATGTCTATCGACATAACCGTGAATTTGGTTGGTTCTGCGGAAGCTGACAACATGGAATGTACCTGTGCACCAACTGCTAAAGACACAGTAATCGACCTGATGGCACTACCTCTAGAGCAATCTATTGCAGGATATGTAAAGGTTGAACATGATGGTTCAAGTGAATCATGTTCCTTGAGAAACCCATTACAAGAATGTCACATTAGAGTAATTATGCAATGGACTGACGAAGGAAGTGTTGTCGCGCAGGAAGTCCTTTTCGATGACACATTCAGGAGCAACGAATTCGTGGTTGATTTCAATCTTGAAAATCTCGAACTAGAACAGGGCCATGGACTTCAACTTAGGTTGGAGACCGATCAGTTAAGGGATTGGCACAAGCCTAGTGCAGAATGGTACAATACAGTCCAGTAATGATACTCAAGACATTATTTCGTCTTGTTCAGCATCTTCCATGAGTACGAACTCGTACTCACCGGTTGCACTATCATAGTCTATGCTAGAGAATAGTGCCTTGATTTGTCTATCCTCAAATGGATCATTGAAAATAGGTTGCTCCTTTCTGAAGATTGCAAGAATTTCCTTGTACTTCACCATATTCATTTTACCTGTAATTGTGTAAATTGCTGACTCAGCGCCTTCATCTAGAAGGTCGTCACCTTCATTGCCGCGGACTACAGTTCGCTGTAGTCGTCGCTTTACATTCATGTGAACATTGCAATTTTCGATACGGACCCAATCTTCACCTGCTGTAGTGATGAAGCACTCATTAATCTCCATGTGCAGACCTAATGGCCCGACAATATTAGTGATTGTGCCTGCATCAACTTGCTAGTTGGTTGAGCATATCCTCAATAGTTTCAGGATTAGCTTCTTTGTTCTTGTTAGAAATGCAATTTCGGCCCAGAACAATACAACCTAGGAAAGAGAACATCTGTCTCATAGCCATGATTACATGTGCTCCTCCACCGCCACTGTGGGTTGCAAGTCCGACTTTGCGTCGGTTGAATAAAGCGCGGAAGTCTTGCCATTCTGTACTCAGCCATGCTACTGCGTTGTTCAATGTAGGAGGCATTGAACCATTATACTCTGGAGCTATAATCATCCAAGAATCGGCACCAGACATTGCTGACTTTAATTCCGCCATACCTGGGACAGTATCCAATTCCTTAGAGCGGGCCACACTGAACATTGGCATATCCAATTCAACCAGATCAATAATTTCAGCTTCATGTCCCATCTCTCGGGCTGAATCAGCGAACTTGTCGGCTAGGGCACGATTGTTATCGGAGGTTGCAGTAATCATCAAAATCTTGGCCATGAACCCCCCAAGTGGTTTAGGTTCACAAAGGTGTGCATGCGTAAGATACTAGAGTTTGATATAGAACATCACTGATTTTAGTGCATGGAGGAAGCGATTCAGTTTGAGCCACTTCCTGCTGAAAGAGTAGAGTACACACCACCTCCACAACAAGAAGCAAAAGACAGAGGATGGTTAGGGATCGCATTCATTCGTTTGCTATCCCTTGCAATTGTAGGCGCTGCAGTCTATTATTCGACTGAAGGTTTAGTTGCAATGTTTGTACTGTTTATTTTGGTAGTACCAGTAGAGAAAATATTCCCAAGACATAGGGGTCAGAAAGTTAGACGGCCACTGTATAAATTAGATATGAGCTATGCAATGTCTTCACCGTTACTCAATCTCATCGGATTGATAGCCGCAGCAATTGTTGCAATCATTTCATTTGCTTGGGTTCCAGGGCTAATGATGCGGCCCGTCGTGGCTCAAATTCCAACTGAATGGCTCCCTGTAGTGGGCTTTTTACTGTTTGATTTCGTTAGTTATTGGACTCACAGATTCTACCATGAGATACCAATTCTTTGGAAATTTCATGCAGTTCATCATTCCACAGAGCACCTTGATTGGGTTAGTGGATTTAGAGCACACCCATTTGATGGAACGCTAATTGCACCAGCATTTGCATTCTTAATCGCAGCTGGATTCAGTCCTGAGATTACCGGGCTGTTTGCTATCTTCCAAATTGTGCTAGGATTACTATTGCATGCAAATGTAAAATTCAGACTTCGCTGGCTACATCCATTCCTAGGAACTCCAGAGATGCACCACTGGCACCACAGCAACGAGGAAGAAGCCATCTGGACCAACTATGGTGCTGCAATCCCATTATGGGACCAAGTCTTTGGAACATACTACATGCCTAAGGATAAACGTCCATCGGTTTACGGAGTTGATGAATACATAGAACCGAATATGGTTGACCAACTAATGTATCCACTGAAAGGAATAGGAAATCCATTCAATATCATTCGCCATCCATTTAGATCTATGAAAGTCGGAATAAAATTTTACTGGAATCTAATGAAGCAGATGAAGTGGGTAATTTTCCGCCCAAGAGGCATGAAGCCCCCTATGTAAGCATATGACTACTTACGCTGGAAAATTGTAGAAATATACGGCCTTTCGCCTCCAAAAGGATTGATGTGTGTGTGCCTTATGGAATCTACCAAAACCCAATTCTCGCCTAACAAAGCAATCAGCATCTCTTCATCATAAGTATGCAAATCTAAGCCACAGCACATCTTTGCGCCATCGGTTGAAAATGTCTCAATTACAGCATAACCACCGCTTGGAATACAAGATTCTAGATTTGAAACATATTGCTCTCTGTCATCTTGGTTCAGCAAGAAATGCAAAACTGCACGGTCATGCCAAATCTCATATTGTCGCAATTCTAATGCCTTGGATAAGTCACTGTTGATGTATTTCAAATTCGTTCCGTGCCTATTCGAAAGGATGCGTAAAGCCTCAGATGAAATATCAAGAACTGTTACATCGTACCCATTTTCGACCAGTGAATCGATCAATGTTGTAACACCTGCCCCTACATCGATAATTCGCTTTCCATCACATGAAGCAATTAGATCCATAGATACAGCGTGCTCTTTTTGGTACCAGCCTAACTTAGTGAGTTCTGCATCGGCATACGCCTTATCCCAATGCTTTGCATCGCTTGGAATATTCTCACCTCATTGAAATGTCACATCGACTTCCATGGACTCACTAACAGAAACACATACTGGGCAATTACAACCTTCTGTGATCAACCAAGCTCGGTCTTCCATTTCCATCTCAGATGGTAAATTTACTACAACCTCAAGTTTTGCAATTCTGCGTGGACTAGATGCCATTGTTTTCTCAACACTGCCGGACATTCCTGAAACATCGATGTTCCTAGAATCTGCTCGAATTGCTACTATTGTCATAATGCAGGTTAACATCGAAGTAGCTAACAGATCTGTTGGAGAGAAGGATTCACCCTTACCTTTGTTATCAACGGGTGCATCTGTAATTAGTTGAGTTCCTGAAGGCTCATGAGTTGCAGTACATCTCAGATTTCCGTCATAGGTGGCCTCAATTCTAACCATTCATTCACCATCCAAGTCGATATCATGACCCATTCTTTCTGCTTTCGTTTGCAAATAGTCGCGATTCTCGTTCACAACACCGACTATCAAAGGCTTACGTTCGGCGACCTTGATACCATATTCTTCGAGTTGTTTGGCCTTATCCGGATTATTGGATAAGAGGCAAATCTCAGACACTCCCAAAGCATCAAGCATTGTGCTAGCAATTCTATAATTGCGTGCATCAGCCGGCAATCCAAGCATCAAATTCGCATCCAAAGTGTCTGCACCTCGATCTTGAAGATGGTAAGCTTGAATTTTCGCATGAAGTCCAATCCCTCTACCTTCTTGACGAAGATAAACAACAACTCCCCAGCCTTTGTCGGCTATCGCCTTCAATGCTGCATCTAATTGAGGACCGCAATCACAACGAAGCGATCCAAAGGCATCACCCGTTAGACACTCTGAGTGAACTCGCATCATTACGGGATCCGGCCCGCTCATTCCCCCCATAGTAAGTGCTACATGGTCTAATCCTGTTTCAGATTCATGAAACACTCTAATGTTGAATTCGCCATATTTAGTTGGAAGTCTTGCTTCACTCGGAACTTCGTCTATACCCATTAACACACCTCGATGATAAATTGGAACTCTCCGGCTGATTGTTGCACATCTACTAGCCTATGCCCTAGTCTTTCCACAAGAATTGGCATGTCATGCATCGTTTCTGGATCATCAGCAATAACCATTAGAACATCACCTTCTCCTAAATCAGTCAATGCTTTTCTAGCCTTAGAAACCGGAACTGGACAATAATGCCCTAACACATCCAACTTATGTGTCGGCTCCACGATTTGTCCGAAGGGATAGCCAACTTGAACCCTCCCACAAGTGAGAGTTCTTGAATGAAGTGAGTTATTCGCGTTCATGGCCGGAGAGGGCAAGCCACTTCCAGAGGAGGTCGAAGACCTTTCCTGGGGAGAAGTTGCCAAGCTAAGCCAGGGCTATCTCAGGATACCTTTTGCTCTCCTATTGGTTGAAATTTTCTACTGGTTTATCACACAACCAACTAACACCCTTGGATTGATTCAAGAGTCCGAGGCGTGGATTTGGTACCATTTGACTGAATTGATTTACGGCCCAGGTGCTGCCACTCTTTCAGAATACAACGGCTGGACTACACTTGTAACTCTCAAGCACCCTGACTTTTGGGCAGACCAAATTCGACTTTATGTCTCTGATGAATGTGCAGGAGTGCATGAAATGCTTTTCATCACAGTTTTGATCATGATGACTTCAGGTGTTCCCCAAAGGCTGCGCATCAAGAGCGCATTAACTGCTTGCGGAATTGTGTATGTTCTGAATATTGTTAGATTACTGGTACTCTATCCTCTCGCTCTTTCTGGATGTGCTGAAAATCCAAACATGATGGGATGCGAACAACCTATGCATGACTTCCACGCATTCGTCTATCAATGGGGATTCCTAATAGTACTGGTATTGATGTGGTTGATTTGGTTCAAGTGGGTCAATGCTGGCGACTTGATTCGTAAAGAACAAGCAGCAAGTAAAGGAAAGTGGAAATTCATCTATCGTAAGAACTGGGGAAATTTGCATAAATCCACATTAGCAATTTCGATTTTACTAATTCTAGGGGCTTTCGCAAATGTTTGGATGGACGAGGATGCAATGGAAGCAAAAGAAACTGTGGACATGTGTGAATTCTATTCCAGCGTCACTGGAGATTGTGGTGAAGCGCGGGATACATGGTCACAAGAAATCCAATCTTCGTGGTCACTGGCTACTCTAGGAATGCTAGGTTTCGCTTGCACTGTAATAGCAATAGACAGGCCTGACGAAGGCGAAGAAGAATAGTCACGACTCGATTATTGTAGCTGTGATGTCATTTGCATTAAGTGATTTTAATGCCATTGATGCGTGTTTGTTGTGCACTTCTACGACCGTATAATCGTCATTGATGACAATATCTCCAATAGCCAATTCTGAACATTTCAGAGAAGTTGTGATCTGGTCAACAATAGCAAACTTAGAGAGAGATGTTGTTTCCATCTTAATTGGAACCATACCGAATACGTCTGCTGCTTCTGCATTATCCTCTTGCTTCTTTACTGGATCTCTATCCATGCCCTCTGGTAAGTCAGGAGCGTCAGATTCTACAATCTCCAAGGAATGAGTCGCACTAATTTTATTCAATTGTGGAATGTCATTTCGGCCGACTAAAACCCATGCTTCTCCCTTTCTCCCGATTCTACCAGTTCGACCAATTCTGTGGACATAATTATCCACATCGTCAGGTACATCGTAGTTGATTACTAAGGTAATTCCATCTACATCTATACCTCTTGCAGCAACATCAGTTGCGATAAGAACTTTTGAGTTTCCTTCCTTGAAATTAGAAATTATCTTCTCACGTTGGTTTTGTGACAAGTCGCCGTGAATGCCTTCAACATCAAACCTATGTTTCTTCAAACGCTGAATTAACAAGTCAACCATTCGCTTTGTATTTGTGAAAATGATTGTTTGATCATCTTCATTCATCCTTGCTAGTAGACGACCAACTACCCATAACTTGTTTGCTCGACCAATTCTGACACTATACTGGTCAATTGGAGGGATGTCTAACTTTTCTGTATTTGTTAAAACGAATTCTGGTTCATTCATGAACTCGTTTGCAGCATCAATAATCTCTTGAGGGAAAGTAGCAGAAAATAGTAGAGTTTGTTCTCTGTTGGTCATTCTCTCAATAACCCACATTATGTCTGGGAAGAAACCCATGTCTAGCATTCTATCTGCTTCATCGAGAACGAAGAAGTTAGGATTTTCAAGATTGATAAATCCTCTTTCAGTCATGTCCATGACTCTTCCAGGAGTTCCTACGATGATGTCGACTCCTGCTTGCAAAGTCTTTGCTTGCTTTTCCAAATCGGTTCCACCGTACACAGTTTGAATGTTCAATCCCGTCTCGCCCTGAATGTTTGATAATTCTTCAGCGACTTGATTTGCAAGTTCCCTGGTAGGAGCCAAAATTAGAGCCTGCAATTCTCCAGTTGGTTGACATGCATTCATTGTAGGAAGGCCGAAAGCCGCTGTTTTACCAGAACCCGTTCTTGCTTGTCCAATTACATCATTACCTGCTAGTGCGAGGGGAATTGTCTCTTTTTGGACTTGAGTTGCAAACTCCCATCCAATGCTATCTAGACCTGCTTTCAGGTCTTCATTCAAATCCCATGCAGAAAATGGAGTTGTTGTAAACATTTGGTCACCTCAGTCCGTCCCTTCCCAAAATGGGCCACCGGGACGGGGAGTGACCCCCGTGTCACGATCAGAAGTTCTCGCTATCCTTAGCTTCAGCCTTGAGTATACCCACCCAATACTTGAATGCGTTCTCTCTAGTGAGCGGCTTCTTCATCTGGCGAACATGCTCTAGAATGTACTGGCGGAACTTTAGCGACTTGGTTCGGTTTACACCTTTTGGTGTGACACCATCCCATAGGTCGTTGAACTGCTTCTCCTTATCATTGAATGGTTCCTCTGACATGAGTAGTACTCCTTGAGCGATTCGCCGACCGGCACCCCCCTCTTAACCATGTCGAGGCTTGTCCTTGTCAGCCTCAGGAGGAGGAAGGTCTTCGAGTCCAACGGTTTTGCCCTGGGATTCAGCGATTTCAACATCGATTTTTGGCACCTTAGGGGCCGGCGCCAAGAACGCATTCTTTTGTTCCTCAGTCCCTTCAATTTGAGCATCAAATGCCATTTCTTGCAACTCTTTTCGGATTCTTTCATCCTTCTCATCTCGAAGTAAAGCATTGCAGTGATTTCTCAGAACCTCATCTCCCATTAATCGAGGTAGAATCTTGACACAAGCCAATCTTACGCTAACACTCTTGTGAGAGCATCCTAGCAAGACCAAATCCTTGGCACGACCATGATCTGTATCAAGTGCCTCAATACATTTGATTGCTGAGACCATGACTTGAGAATCCGCATCTAGTATTGCTCGTTCAGCAAGTATTGTAGCGATTCTTTGCTCCTTATGAGCCAAGGGCACTAGGCATTTAGCTGCCTGACGACGAGTTTCTACATCTTCGTCTTCCAATGCCCAGCCTATCAAATCCCATGCTGATGCGCCTCCCTTGGAGAGAACACGTCGCAGCAAACCTGCAGCCTTCCTACGCAATTCCAGAGACTCTTCTTGAAGTAATTCGTCAATATGATCGCATGCAACTTCTGGCCAAGTTTGGCACAAATCTCCCAATCCAGAAAATGCAGCATCCCTTCGTTGCTTGACATCATGTCGCAATTCAAATGCAAGAGTTCCATTTGTTGCAGATGGGAAAGTTGGGGCTACAATTTTCAAGCATTCACTAGCAGCCCTGCGTACTGAAGCATCTTTGTCATCAAGTAGAACTGAGAGATGATCAAATAACTCATCAGGGCGGGATTCAGCAACAGACGGTAAAGCGAACAAACCTGCGACTCTAATTTTTGGATCATCATCCATCAAACAATCTAGCAAAATTTTGTGTCCTTGATGAGCTATTGCGCCTGCTAAATTTGACAATGCCTTGATTCCATCCAAGCGCGACATGTAGTGGTCTTTTTCTTTCCACCCTACTTTGTATGACTCGATTTGACCAGTTGCCAAAGGTATCACTGCCTGAGGCGGAATTGCCATCCAAGGTCCTTCTCTAACCTCTCTTTTTTTGCTACGCCTGCGGGTACTTCCAACGTTAATTGGACGCCCTGTGCGGGGGTCGCGTGCGATGTATTCCCGTGACATAGCGAAGGGGGCATAACGAAGGGGGAAATGAACCCTCGCTTTTTTTGTAAAACTTCATTCCAAAATCATCAAACCCTAATTCCGACCACATATCCACATGCGCAGGGGGATATTGGCATGTTTGATTGTCGTGTTATTCCTGTTGCAAACACTGTCGAATGTCAATTTAGAGCTCTCTCATTCACCGACTTCAAATTCATACAGAGAAGATGTTTTGTTTAACCAATCTGGATTCTATGAGGACGGTGTATACACTACCCCCGATGGCGAAGTGCACGTAAATCGCCCGCACATACAGTGGACTATTCCAAGCCAAGGACTTGCAATGACTCGAACTGGAGTTTGCTCTGTAGCCATAGATTCACTGGATGAAGTGTGGTTAATGGGTGGCAGAACCGACCCTAATCCCACTCAATCTAATGATGAAATTCCTACGAGTTTTATCGAAAAAATGGACAACGTGAACAAAACTTGGACTCCTTCCGGCGTGAGCATGCCTTCAGCACAGCAGTATTGTGAAGCAGAATTAGTTGGTAATTTGGTCGTCGTAGTAGGTGATTGGTATAGAAATTCAAACCCTGTTCAATATCCGACTGGGAGAGTTCAAATTTACAATTTGGATAACGGAACATGGTACAACGGATCATCTATGCCCTCGTCACAGGAAAGAGGATTGGGGGCAATGGCCGAAGCAGGTGGTTATCTATACTATGCAGGAGGAGTTAGAAGTTCAAATGCAAATGATGCTACTAACAAGACATTCCGTTACGACCCTGTAAATGATCAATGGTCTCAAATGGCAAATATGAACCATGCAAGAGCATCATTCGAGTTAATTAATTTCCATGGACAACTATACGCAATGGGCGGATTCCATGGGACTCAAACATGGAACAGGCAGGCTTTGGATTATGTTGAGAGATATGACCCTGCAACAGATACATGGACAAATCTGTCTAAACTTCCAGTAGCGATGTTTGGTTGGGGAGGAACTGTTCTCAACGATGAAATCGTTCTAGTAGGTGGCTACAACGGAGGAGTAAAGAAAACTGTGTACCATTGGAATCCTGTCGAAGACACTTGGTCTCAAGGTAATAATATTGGTTCGATTGGCCACTTTGACATCACAGTTGAGGAGATTAATGGCAGCATTGTTTGGGCCACAGGAGATATGTCATCATATCCTTACAATTCTTGGAGCCAATTGTTCTCTGCGGATACTGAGTTCCAAAATACTACTTCGTCTCATCAAGCATGGGTCACTTCACCAGTTATCGATTTGCGACCGAATCTAAACGGTAGAGCAACTCCTGTACAATTCAATCTATCAGGTAGCGATACTCCTGGTGGTGAATTAGGCTTCCAATATAGGGCTGCAGCAGACTCAAATTCACTATCATCAGAAATTTGGATGGGAGTGGATGGCACGATTAACACAACATTCCCAACCGGTACGACAGATATTGATCTAGAGGATTATGCTGACTTCGTTCAATACCGCATTAGGCTGCAAGTTACTGATATGAAAAATTGGGATGAGCCAGATTTAGATTCCATGTCAATTAGAGCTGAACATGCTGCATTCAATTCTAGTATTCCTGCTGTTTTACATCCTCGTGCTGAAACATTACACATTCAAACTAGTCACGATATTTTTACAACTGGGGACATGTACATTGAGTTTGCATCTTGTGACCAATTTGGGGCTGTTAACGGACCATGGTCTACATTATCTCACGATGGCACAACTTTCCAAGAAAGTGACATCCAAGGCCTATTTATTCAAAGCAATGGCGCAGTCAATTCCACAAGTTTGGGCGAAACGCTAATGGATTGGTCTATTGATCTAGGAGATTTGACAGGGATAGATTACCTTTGCACAAAAGTTGGCTCTGCAGGTACAGTAACCACTGAATTCATTTACACAAATCCAATTGAGATTGACAATGCCTTGGAAGTCAGAATCACGGATTTAGGCATGCTAACTTCCGGAGATGCGATTACTGGTAACATGCCAATCAATGTAGGAGTTAACCATTCATTCCCATCCACGGGAATGACTTTGTCTAGCGGTGATTTACAAGCACGATTGAATTTCGAGATACGAGTTAATGACGCTGCTACAAATAATTACACGCAGTGGGTCAACCAAACAACTCCTTGGACAGACCTCAATCCTGGGCAGCCTGGAACAATAACTTGGACTCTACCCATTGATGTATCTGGGATAGTAAACATCACTCTTGAATCTCGTAGTGACCAATCATTCCAAATGTTGAGTTATTCAAATTCATCCAACCTAATTTTAGACAACTTGAACCCATTATTAATCTCAAGTACACCAGGAGATGGAGATTATCTGAATAGCGAAGAGAACAGAGAGCTTTCGATTCTAATTGCAGATACCTCCGGATTTATTTTTGATGATATGATGATGCAATTATGGGTACAGGCTATCGATGATGGCTCAGATGGTAGTTTTCCTGATGGAGCACCTCAGGAAAATGAGTATCGTGAAATAAATTTCAGCCTCGAAAACCAAGGAAGTTTTTGGTGGTTTAATGGCACTCAGTCTGATTATCAAAACGAAGACCAACAACTTGTTTACATGCGGATTATAGGTGATGATTTAACTGGATTTTCAACCGCAAACAACACAATATGGTGGCGAACTAGAGATGCACAAAACGCAGTAGTAGACAGGATTTACAATGAAGATTCCACTCAATATTGGGAAGTTTCTCGCCAGATATCTTGGGATATTGAGGTAAGTGATGGAAATGGGATTTCTGACATAATGTCGATGCGAATTGAACTTGGAGATGATTCTGATTTCGGAATAACATACGATTTTGCAGATTCTATATGTTTAGTATTGGACACACGTATTGATTCGGACAGGACTACTTGTAGCCATACTTACGTTAGCGACCACATATTGGTCTCCGTTTCGATTTTTGCAGGTTGGGAAGTTGACCGTTCAGCATTAGATGAGGGACTGGTTGAAATTTTCATCACAGACATAGATGGGACGAGTAAAACCACATTCCAGAATTTGTGGATATTCTCGGAAGATTTTGACTTTTCAATCTCACAGATTGATGATGTTTCAGGTCCAGTAACCGGTCCGATTACAAACACATCGATAATGATTGTAAATGAAGAAATGAGAATTATAGGTTCGATGGTCCACTCACTTTCTGGACTTCCATACCAGGGGGATATCTCTGTCAGTTGGTGGGGACTACTGCAAGGTCAGAATTGGTTTGGATCTGCAACAGTTGAAGTCATCGATGGAGTAATCAATGCAACTATACCAATGCCTAGTACAGGTGGTATAATCGATTTCGATGTTGCATTCATGGACCCTTGGGAAACTAGGACTCTAGGAGCATATGATGCACCTATATTCATTATCGATGATGAAGCTCCAGTAATTCTAGATTCAAGTATTGAGGATTTGTCTAGGTATCATTTGGATGATATCGGAATAGGTGTAAATATTGTCGAAGATGAAACATGGACTGGCGAACTTGATCTAACCTGCCAAGTAATCTCAACCGAAATTCAGTGGGAGCCAGTTACAATTCAACTCCAACCATCAAATGTTTTCCAAGGAAAGACCTTGTTTTCATTTAATTTTGATTTCTCAGAGCAAGGGGATCCATCACTACTATCTCCTGAAGCACGTATCGATTGCTGGGCATCAGGTTTGGATGATGCTGGATGGGAATTGCAAAGATTCTCCGGAGATTCTCTAATCGAACCATGGTTGAGTGTACCACTTTCAACTATTGGACCAAACATCGAGTTGGTCGATGTAGAACTGGATGGTATGATCGAGCCAGGAAAAGAACTCAGGGCTGAGATTTCAGTTATGAATTCTGGAGAGAGTTTACAAGAATCTTTCAACATCACAGTTTACACCATTATCGGTGATGAAAAGACGCTTGTTGGCCGTTATTCACAAGGACAAATCGCAACAGGACAAGGTATAATCAAGCGAGTTGCCATTACAGTACCAGAAGGAGATTGGGAGCTGTTAGTGGTGGTTGACGAAGATCAGCGCATTTGGGAATTAAACGAAGATGACAACACTTTTTCCAAGGAATATTCAGCTCCAGAGGAGGTCAATCTGATGCTTTATTTGGGCGCTGGAGGAGGAGTTCTTGTTGTTCTTGCAATATTTTTAGTTCTAAGAAAGCGTTCTGGCGGGGAAATATCTCAAGCAAAGAAATTACCTTCACTCGATAATTTACCTCGTTCAGGACCGCCACAAAATGCAAGGAATAAATCGGGACCGCCACCTTCATCAAAACCAAAAAGCGGTCCACCGCCTAAATCCAAACCTGTTGAAGAAATTCAGCCAAACACAAATGTTGCAGATGCAATGGCTAAATTGTCCTTGGACAACCTACCCGGTAGATCCAATGCACAACCTCAAAGCGTTCCTAACTATCAATCACTTCCAGGCGGTGGTGAATATGAGTATCTTACAGAAGGAACATTCTACTTTGGAGATGCAATTGGTCGATGGAAGCTTGAAGAGGATGGTTCATTCACCAAGATGGAGTGATTATGATGAGTCCTGAAATTGAAGATATCAAACGAGTATTGGCGATATGTTTCAGAGATGGCTCTAGTCAAACTGCAGATGACCTTGAAAGAATCCTTTCCTTTGACATGGGGTGGATGGATACAGAAACTGCACATGATGCGATTAAGGCGCTAGTTTTTGCTGGCTGGATTATTGATGAAGAAGGAATGCTATCTCCTAATTGCGACATTAGGGGAACTAATGCTCCTTTAGGATGGCAACCTCGACCTTCTAGGCTTACTGATCCTGCAGTAAATGATTCTGGTTCACCAAAGAGAGCCCCTGAAAAAACGAAAGCGCCTGTTCCTGAAAAGAAAGTTGCACATAGTGAAGCCCAATCTATCGACCCAAGAGCAAGAATGCAAAATCGCCTAATTCGATTTATTGCCAAACAATCTGGCATCGATTCCGATGAGATTACCCGCAGGGCAGAAAGAAAAGTCAAGGCTCTAAGGTACTGTACAATGTGGTTGGCTTTGTGCTTAATTAGTCGAGAGCAAAACCTTGAGATGAATTCGATTATCGATTCATTCTCCTCCAGGTGAATTGTTCTCCGACATCAAAAGTAATACCGGTAAAACCAGTATTGAAAGAACGAGTGAATAACTTACAGTCAACGCTGTAACAAGTCCAAATTGTTGAACCACAGGCATTGGCGAGAATAGTAGAACTAAGAAACCAAGCGCAGTAGTCCCTGCTGAAAGAACCAGTGCAACGCCTGTTGTAGAAATCGTTTCTTCCAACGCCTCCCATACATCATCTCGTTTTCCTCGCTCGGCCTCAAATCTACGCCACATGTGGATCACGTAATCTATTCCAATTCCTAATGAGAGTGCCGTTACCATGACGGTTAGTACATTCCATTTCAGTGAAAGTACGACCATTGACCCTACTACCCATAGAGTAGCTAAAACAACAGGTGTCAAAACAACGATTGCAGGGACTGGCCTCCTTGTCAACAACAGTAGTACAACAAAGGAAACTATGAAAGAAATCAATGTGGAAGATAGTTGCGAAGAATTTAGTCCGTCTAGCACATTTTGAAGAGCAACTAAATCGCCGGTTACGTAGACATTAGCAATTCCAGACAATTCACTCCTCATTTTTCCAGAATCTTCTTCGTCTCCTAACTCATCTTCAAACCACTGTACTACACGGCTTGTTTCGATAGATGTAGAAGCATCTACACGTACTTCAATTCTGATGTGCTTGATTTTGTCACCGTCAAGGTCAACCGTATTTTCAACACGCTCTGCCCATGAATCTCCAGCATAAGGGTCAGCAATGGAACTATTTTCAGATAGATTTGCGAAAGCGGCGCCTAAGTCAAACTGTGAATCTATTCCTCGTCTTAAGTCGCCATTGGTAATCACTAATCCATACCTTTCCCCAAACATGACATCGTTGTCTACTGCATCATAGAGCACTTTGTACGGGCCTTCGTATGACGGACTGGAATCAACTCCTCCTCCACCGACTACATCGTGATTATTTGCAAGATCAAAGTGTAGGCCTCGCATTTCATTTAAGATCTTGAAATCAGAATCAATCTCATCTTGATTTCCTGCTGGCTCCATCAAGACATAGACTATCTTCCAACCTGCGCTTTCATAGCTAGTGTCCAAATCTTCTCTAACTTCCATGATTTCCATTTCCTCATCTAGGAAATCTGTCAAATCAAATTCCGTTTCCAGACCCATTGCGCCAATAATTGAAAGTCCTGATATGATTAAAGCAACAATCAGAACAAGGGCTTGTTGAGACCTTTGTAAGTCGACTATTTTCTTGGAAAGCCTTGGCATTCTAATCGCTTCTGCCGGAGCTTTATCTTTACTAGAATCCAAGACTACGTGCAAGGCTCCGACTACTACTGTTGCGTTAATGAAGGCTGATAAGACTCCGACTGCCAAAGCGATTCCAAATGTTTCAAGTGGAGGTAAAGGAGATATGATGTTGGCAAGGAATGCCGCAACTGTTGTGATAACTGCCAGACCTAATGGAGTTGACAATTTTCCACAGGATGCTAGCCATGACTCTGCTGAATCACTAATTTCTTTCTTGAAAGAATTGTATCTTCTCTGAAGATGTATCGAGTAATCGATACCCAAACCTAACACTAATGGGGCAACTGCAACTTCTAATGCTGTAAATCTGGCTCCAAACAAATTCAAAATTCCATATGTCCAAATCAATGCTGATGAAAGACCTACTAGTGGGAATACTACGCCCTTGACGCTTCTAAATGAGATTGCGAGTAGTAAAACAACTACTAAAACAGCCAAAAATATGAGAGTCGCAAGATTATCAAAAGTACCTTCATCAATGTCGTGAGAAATCAAATCCAAAGATGCGACACCATAATTCAAATCAGAATCATCGCTTAGTTGTTGGAATATTTCTCGGAGCTGGTCTTGCTTCTCTTTGCGTTCTTCGCTCGGAAGATTCGGGTCAATTTCTAAAATCCAGAGGGTTGATGATGCTGATACTGTTGCAGACCCTTCTTCAGAATTAGTCTGAATCCAAAGGCAAATTTCTGAGCCATCGAAATCCTTGTGCAACATTCCATCAAGAATGAATTGAGCAACTTCTCTCTGCTTAGATACATCGCCAGGGCAATCTGACTCGTTGACATCAATAACCAAGTTCAGCATCTCTTCCCATGAATCCACTTCGGAAAGTTCCACACCATCGGCTTCTTCATCCAGCGCAAGTTGTAGAATTGATGGTGCTGCGATCCAATTATTTACCACACCTTGCATCTTATCACTTTCATTCTGCACAATATCCAGATGCGAATCCATCAGGTTTAGAGATGCCATGTCCAGAACATTGCCGCCATCGTCACGAGTAACATGTACAAACATCGGTCTTGTTTCATTACTAAAATGCTCACTAATTCTCTCATGAGCATCAGACGAATCAGAATCAGGTGCGAAATCTGATAAATCTGTATGAAATACAGGAGTGTCTACAAAGGCCAAATCAGCGACAAGGCCAGCAGTTAGAATTGCAGATATGATTACTATAGGCCAAGAAAATTTGCGGAAGCGGTCTGACTGACCCCGCAGCGAATCCTCGAGGTGTAGTGAACTCACAAATCGCGGGTGCGCTGTTAGGCTTAAAGCGAAACGGGTCAAAACTTCAAATTCGCATTAATTTTTACATGCAAAGCATGTAGCGATTTCACCATTTGGATGCCAAAGGTTCTTGAAGGCGAGTCTGAACGGCGACATCGTTCACTATGCCAGTAAAAGTTCTCGCCCGCGACGATAACGAACTAAGAGTACGCTTTATTGGAGAATCCCATACCTCTCTTCAAGTGCTCCGTGAAAGACTAAACAGCGACAAGGGAGTCGATTATGCAAACTATTTCCCTGGCCACCCAGATCTAGATGAGCCAGAGTTCTTCATCCGCACAAACAAGGGAGTCGACCCTGCGAAACTGTTGAAGAAATTGATTGGTGATATCCAAGGTGATTTCTCCAGCCTAAAGCTTTGAGATGTGTTAGCACATGTCCGCTGAGGATGGCTTAGCCAAAACAATTGGTTTGACCGGCTATGCTGTAGATTCTACTGGAATTGGAGGCGTTCTAAAATCAAGAGTTGCTGATTTTAGAGTAGATGAAATCTCTACCAAGATTAGTATCGACCCTAGGGGGCGCTTTACTGCTGCCAATATCACATTAACAAATTGGGAAACAAATCGATTCATTGGTAAACTTGCCAAAGCCTGTGGAATTTCTCGCAACAGAATATTCTTCGCTGGAACGAAGGACAAGAGAGCAGTTACTCGTCAAGTATTCATTATTGATGCACCACCAAAGAAGGTTGCTCAAGTAGAGATTGCTGATGTCGAAATTGAGATCTTAGGCAGAACTCATCAAAAAATTGGTTTTGGTAATCACAAAGGAAACCGCTTCACGATTGTTGCAAGAGGGTGTTGTCACCCTGACGGCAGCCCAATGACAAATTCTGAGGCCATGGACAAAATTGCAGAAATTGAGTCTGCGATGAAGGAAAAGTTGGGTTCGGATTCATTCCCTAATTGGATTGGACCTCAGAGGTTCGGTTCTGGAAGGCCAGTCACGCCAGTAGTGGGCCGTCATGTTATCACTGAAGATTGGGAAGGTGCAGTAATGGCATACCTGAGCATGGAAGGTGATGAAAAAGAAGATGTCGCTAATTTCAGAAAAAATATTCGGGACAATGGAATAACTAGTGGTGCATTGGAGATAATTCCTCACTGGCTAGGCTATGAGAGAGATATGCTGAAACACATGTTGGAGAATCCTGATGATTGGGTTGGAGCATTTCGGAAATTACCAAACAATCTCCAATTGATGACTGTGCATTCATTACAATCAGTCGCATTCAACAAAACTATCGAAGCAAGAATCGACAGTGGTATTTCTCTATCTAGTCCGATTGTGGGAGACATTGTAGGAAGAATAGACGACAATGGACAATTGGAGACATCATCCATAGTTACCGTTGAAGAGAGAACACTAGGTCGAATTTCACGTAATTGCACACTTGGCAGGCTTGCAGTTACTGCACAACTACCGGGTTCGACAATGGATAAACCATCTGGAGAATTCGGATTGATTGAAGCAGAGGTTCTAGAAAAAATGGGACTGGCAGAAACAACTTGGCAGGTAGAAAAAATCTCTAGATTGACGACAAAGGGAACCCGTAGACCAATGGCAACGAAATACAGTGATTTCCAGTATGAACCTGTTCCAGTAGCAGGGGAAGAAACCATGGGTGAAAAATGGGCTGAAGGGCCGAAAGACGGTGAACTTTGGAACCCCGATGGTGCATGTATTAGATTCAGATTTACATTACCATCAGGAAGCTATGCAACTACATTACTTCGCGAGTTCATGCGAACTCCTTTGCATCAGTTATGAGATTCAAAGAAGTCCCATGGATAGGACTTCAATCTCACCGGTTCCTCTAATTGCACGCATATTTTCTTCGAAAATATCGGACAATCCAGAACCATCGTTCATTACTACATGAACTTGGATGAATTTCAAACCAAAAGCCAGAGGCTTGGACTCACATAGTTGAACATCGTATGTCTCATCTTTTAATGCCAAAATCTGTTCTACAACATCATCAGTAGAAACATCTTCCACATCTGAATCAGGCATGACTTTGTAAGTTAGTGCAACCATTCCCATAATATCACCAATCAATTCAAGGACCCTGGAATCCGCAAGAAGGGCACACATAGGCTACTCCTTGATTTCTACATCGTGGACTGCGACCAATAGGGTCGCCACATGATGGGCAGGGGAAAGTTGTAGATCCTTTGTCCACTAGGGGGACTCCGGAAGCGGTGCAGACGGTTGCTCGCTCAGTCATAATATACACCTCGGTGCATCACGGCCACGACCTCTCCCTCTTTATCCTTACGCGGAATGAAACATCATCTGTCCAACACTGTAAGTGTTCCAGTTTTACCAGTTGACACTACCAATTCGCCATTTCTAGAGCGGCACCAGCCATTCTCTATTCGTATTATGTCGCCCGTTTTCACTTGTTTTACTTGGTTTGCCCAAAGAACAATTCCTACGATGCCAGTTTCATCTCTACCACATGCTGCAGCTAAAGAGCCAGTGAAATTATCAGAGTTTACTAATCTCCGAGGGTACCGACGTAAAACAACTAATTCAAGACGTTGAAATTTTTGATTTGCAACCAATTCTGAAACTCGTTGTCTCAAGGAACTTGCCTGTTGAGTTCTAGGTTCGTGTTTCATGTGCGAAAGGATTGATTTGTCTCTCGAGTTATTCTTCTGGTTAGGCTTACTATTTTGCACCATGAAACGATCTGGATTGATTCAACCGTATTCAAAGATTCCCAGACATCAAGTGAAAGTGGAAAAATTACTCCTTTGGAGTATTTCTCTTTCGAATAGTGAAAGTAGATTTTGCAGGTTCGACATCATCCAAGGGCTCAGGACCTCCTTGTCTCTCTTCTAATGCTGCTTCGAATGCGGGCCTTATCTCCCAGTCAGGACCCCTTTTTGGTGTGTGAAACTTGCAGACAAGATAAACTTCAGAAGATGAGTTTCTGCTAGCCATAGGTGAAAATCTCTTGACAGTTTGAAAGTGGGGACGAACTAATTCAATCAATTCCTCAACCCCCACGCCTTGGAATAATTTGGTTACAAAATGACCTCCATACTTCAAAATGGGCAAAGAGAAATCGAAAACATCGGCGACTAACATCAAAGAAACTGCTTGATCAATATCCCATTTACCGGTAATATGTGGGGATATATCAGAAACTACCACATCGATTACTTCTGTATCAATAGCGTCTAAAACTGCTTGCTGGGTAAAAGGGTCTGTAATATCTCCAACGATTAGATTGGCTCCTTCGACTGGAACGCAGGATTGTAAATCAACACCAACGACCTTACCTTTGGAACCAACTAATTCGACCGCGACTTGAGCCCAGCCCCCTGGGTGACAACCTACATCCAACACACTATCTTCGATTTTGATAATCTTGTGTCGCTCTTGTATTTGCTTTAACTTGAAAGCGGAGCGTGCACGATAGCCACTAGCTTTGGCTTGTTTTCGCCAAGCATCTTTCTGGTGATCTTGAACCCAACGGTCTACCAAAGTACTCCCTCCGTACTCCGCTGAAAGCATCCCCATGATAACTTCATGGACAAGATATTGCTCCAAGGGTTCAATGAGGCCACTTCTAGCAGCACTCGTCATGGTATTATGCCTGACTTCTTCAACTGCAGCGATGGCCGAAGGTGATGTTGAAGAACGCCAATTGAAGAGAACTGTTCTAGTTGAGGAAAGAACTGCGATATGGTGTCCTTCTTGTGCAGAAATCGACCCAGAACTAGCGATTGTAGCCAAGTCACATGGTACACGTACGGCAATTGTAGGATTACATGTGGATGACGCATTCGAAAATGAGGCTAGTCTTGCGAGGATAGAATATCAAAAAATGACAGATAATTCAACATACGGAACTCCGACATTCTTCGTGGACGGAGTGAAAACTGCAGAAGGTTATGATGCTTGGAATGATGTTCAGCAAAGAATTCTTTCGCAGGAAAATTCACGTGGCGCACCGGAAGAATTGGCAATGGTCGTCATGGATGACGAGGTACAAATTCCCACTCCTGAATATGGACAAATTACTCTAATGGTGGTTGAGCATGACAAAGAAGTTCCTGCGGGAGTGGATAACCCAGGCGAGGATGTTCGCGACAGAGTTTTGGTGGGAATGAAAGTAATTGATTCAAACGGGAATGTTTCCGAATATGGTAATTTGCAGTTGCCAGAATTATGGTCTCTGATTATGATTCACGAACCTGTGGAAGGAGGTTCTCCTTATGGAGTGGTTGAAATTTCAAACATTCAAGATGAAGAAGATTCCAGTAACGAACTCCTAATAATTGTTGCATTTTGTATTCTTCTGGGTGGTTTAGTGGTATTTATTCCTGAGAAAAAATCCCTTAATTCGGAAGAAGAATGAGTTTCACCTCCGTGAAAATACACCGAATTGACGAAAAACTGCACAATTACGGTAAAATATTGCACATTTTACCGAACCTTTGATAAGGTTAGAGACTAATGTAATACCATGGAACCGACACACGATGCTTCCGAAGACTGGGTTAACCAAGGTGTTAAGTCTTGGATGGTAGAATATACCGTAGAAGTTGGAGGGGAAACAAACCGCCACCTTTCGATGATCAGTGCGAGCGATGTTAGTGATGTTCATCATCACTTATTGAGTGAGCTAAGAAAAATGTATCACACAAGCGAGAGAGTTGATGTTACTGTACATCGAATAGAACCTGTAACTACAAACACTGACGCACTATATTTCGAAGGGATTTATGCACCTTAATTCGAAGTGTATTTGATAACGATATTTTGTCCATCTGCCAACAATAGATTTTGATATTCATTGCTGACAACTCCATCGACTGTCATTTCCACAGTCCCATCACGGTATTCAAAGATTCCAGTTTCATCGAAATGTTTACCCCATACATCGAAAAATACCTCTAATGGTACATCAACAACTTGATGTCCTTCAACATGTATCTTACCGGACGCATCATGCGTATGTGTCATGTGCATAGCCCCTGGACAAGTATCTGTATCTATGCCAGTATCCTCTGGGATTGGAAATTCTACATCATCAATAATTATTGTAAGATAAGGATGGAAATGCATTGCTACATCATGTGTGGTTAGACAATCTTCGCCCAAAGGATGCATCTCATCTGCGGTGTTAAACAATGGTGACTCAGCGGATTTACTGTCATCGATTAGATTGATCACTCCTTGATACTCCATCAAACCAAGTAATGAAACTAAGCAGACGACGGTGAAGATACCCCACCAACCATTTTCATTCAGGAATCATTCCTCCTCAGATGCCTGTTTTGGAGCGACGTAACCGCCACGCTTTCTGCGTTCTTTAGCTACTACGTCTACAACCGTTGTATTCCCGGACACATTCCAATCGCTTGAACCATACATGTTCGATAGTCTGAAGAAACCAATTGTGGCTGATATGTGCGCAATGTGTGCAACTGTACAGAATTGACAGATTTTGCCAATTTCGTACTCAGCATACATCAAGTAAAGGATAATACCAATACCAAGGATTCCGAAGTTGGTTCCTAGTTTCAAGTGGTTCAATACCCAAGATGCTGTCGGTTCCTTTGCCATTGAGATGATTAGCCACATGAACAAAGCAAATGCAAGCATTCCAAGTAACCCCCAAGGCAATCCAAGATAAGGCATGGTATTCCAGTCGTTGTTACCAATGACGCTGGCACAATCACAAACTGTTCCTGCAGAGCAGAATGATCCGCCGCCCATTTCCTGGGATTTGTTGTGCATCCACAAAGTGTGAGCAGAAACAGTAAATCCGCTAAAACATATCAGCAATAAACCACCAAATGTCCTTCCTAATTTGGTTTCAAGTGAAGGCCATTTAGAGCGAAATGCCGGCAATACTAGGCTTTCACCCAGCGGAGTAAACATTGCTACACCAAGTGCAAATATAGCCAAGTGTGGCAGTAGATTTGGGTCAAAGCATTCTAGTCCAGCCACCATCTTACTCACCTCTTGGGATTTTTTCATCCATAGCATCCCATACAGTATAACCTGAATCGGCTTCTAAATTCACATACTCAATTATTCCATTTGGTGCAACCAGGAAGTAAGTTGGAGTCCCAAAGCCTCCCCAATCATCCTGATGAGAGTTATCTTGCATGTCCATGTATGGGAAATTGTGGCCGTTATTATTTCGGAAATCTTGTATTACGTCCCGGCCATAGGATTTGCCATCAGTTCCAGATTCCCACAAGGAGATAGAAACTGCCAAGAATTCAACCGTGACGTTGTCAGGTGTTGAACGAGGTGCATTATCACCTAGCCATTTTGCTTGTTGATTTGGTATATCTTCAGCAGCCTGCTGTTGACAGTAACCACAGTTAGTATCCATGAATTCAATCATAAACCAGGTTCCTCCATCTCCTTCAGCCCATAGAGGGTCAAGACGATCTTCTAAATTGAAGTCAGTCCAAGCGCTTCCATCATAAATTTGGCCTTCAAGTTCAGGTACTCTATCTCCAACACCAATTCCAGTGTAAACAGGATTTGTAGTAAAAGCGATGTAAGTGAATGCTGCGATGAACATTAAGGATACTATCATCAATCCATCTGAACGTGCTCCGGCTTCATTTGATATGTTTCTTCGAATCATAATTTCACCCCATAATCTCCTGGATTAGGACCCTTGCAGTGTGCGCCACCGCTTCTTCGCTATCATAGTTGACCTTGAATCCGAGTTCTTTGAGCCGATTTATCGCCAGCATTGCCTTTGGAATGTCGCCTGCCCAACCACGGTCACCACCAGTATATTCGATACTAGCGCCCTCGCATCCGGTTTCCTTTACGACAATTGCTGCAATATTCCTTACACTGCAGGTATCGTTAGAACCGAGGTTGTAAAGATTGATTCTGTCATCAGTTTTGGCAATTACATGAAGAATTGCATCAACACAATCTCCTACTTCCATGTATGACTTTTCTTGTAAACCATTCCCAAGAACTTCCAAACGACTTGAATCTGCTTTCAATTTGTGAATGAAATCGAAAATGACGCCATGGGTGCCTCGCTCTCCAATGATGTTTGCAAAGCGGAAAATCCATGCTTGCAGACCAAAAGTGCCAACCCAAGAGCCAATCAAACCTTCTCCAGCTTGTTTAGATGCTCCATATAGAGAGATTGGAAGACAAGGTCCGTGATCTTCAGGAGTGGGCATCGGTGCGTTTTCACCATAAACCACTGAAGAAGAGGCGAAAGCGATCTTTTCCACATTTGCTAGCCTCATGGATTCTAGGACATTGTATGTTGCGATAGTACCTTCTTTGAGGTCTGTATCAGTAATCCTTGTTCCAAGTCTAATGTCAGGGTTGGCAGCAAGGTGATAAACCATATCAACACCATTCAGCAATGGCTTCAATGATTCCAAATCTTTTAGATCAACATTATGAAATTTAACTGCACCAGAATCAATGTGTGCTTGAATAAATTCAATTACACCAGAAGACAAATTGTCCACAACCACGACATCGTCGCCACGTGAAACCAATCTATCTACAAGATGTGAACCGATGAAGCCTGCACCTCCGGTAACCAGCGCTCGCATGAACGTGCGCCATCATTCACTCGTTTTAATCCTCAGTATCGCCGTCCAGATTTACTTTCATGATACTGTGTGAGAAATTTACATGGTGTTTTGACCAAACAGTGATGATTGTTGCGATAGGAACGACGCAGCGAAAACCAGAAGTTCCAGGAGTTGAAAAAAATGCCCAAAGCAGAAAAAAACACAGAGCCAGAATACGAGCAAAACACAAACAGCACCCTAGTTGGATTTGTCAGGAAATCTAACGCAGGTAGAGCTGTCAAGCTATCGATTAACACTAGTTCTTTCCAAGACTGTGCCACATATGTGACCAGCGATGGACAAACATACGTGCAACTAATTGTCAGTTTGAATGCACTTGCGGGAATAATTGACGGTTCTCGAGCAGTAACATCGATCAATCATCTCAATGATTAATCCCATAGCCGCTAGTCCGCCCTTTTAGGAGGGCGGGCTGGCACCAATTTTCCTATATTTGAACATTAATTCGCCGAATCACATATATCGGAGCCGGAAAAGCGTCGTTCATGGAGAAGGCCGATGGTCAACCGCTACGCATCGTGGCAGGCCTACCCATGTACAACGAAGAAGAGACTATTGGAACAGTGATTACCAATGTCCTCGAACATGTTGATGAAGTGATTTGTGTTGATGATGGTTCATCGGATTCAAGCGCAAGAATTGCTGAAGCCTGTGGAGCATTAGTTCACAGACATAGAGTAAACCGTGGATATGGCGGTGCTCTGAAATCATTGTTTGCTAAAGCAAGAGAAATGAATGCTGACTGTTTGATAATACTAGATAGCGACGGGCAACATGAAACTAATGACATTCCTAAAATCCTCCAACCTGTTTTAGATGGAGATGCAGATTTCGTCATTGGAAGCAGGTTCGTTGATGGCGGCGGTAGTGAAGATATGCCTGCGTATCGTCGATTGGGAATTAAAGTCATCACAGCGGCTTCAAATCTTTCCAGCGACCTAGGAATCCAAGATACACAATCAGGATTTAGAGCGTTTTCCAAATTAGCAATCGAAAGGTTAAGATTTGATTCTGAAGGCATGGAATTGTCACTTGAAATGCTCGAAGATGCTCATGAAAAAGATTTGAAAATCAAGGAAGTTCCTACTTTGATTCGCTATGATGTGCCTAAGGGTAGTAGTTTCACTGCACTTTCTCACGGATTCACAGTACTTGCATGGGCGATGCTTTCACTATCTCAGAAAAAGCCGTTATTGGTATTAGGCCTCCCTGGATTTGGATTGTTCGCCACCGGTGCAGCCATGGGCCTTAATGCCGTTAATGGTCTCTCAGATTCAGTTGATTACCTAGTAGGGCCTGGTCTTACAGCTGTGTGGATAGGAGTCTTGGGCCTTGCAATGATGGCAACAGGACTTGTTTTACAGGCGGCTAGAAATTTCTTACGCCACTTACTGATTAGAGAATTCGGTATGGCCTGATTCACAATCTTTACGGCATAGCCTTCATGGGTTGAATGCTCTTCCCACCACACATGGGAGATGCGAAAGAGAAACTTGCAGAGTACTCCCAACTCGTTCGCGAGAAAGTAGATTCAGGGCTAGACGCAGCATATTCTCAAGTCTTGGCACAGCCAAAAACCACATTCATTTTGTTAGCAATACTTTCCCTATGGCTAGGAAATATTGGTACTAACTTCCAAGATCAAATTGTTGACGATGTGGAAGTTTTCCTTCCAGAAGGAGCTGAATCTACTGACCTATTGTTAGAGGTAAGGGAAGAATGGTCTACGGATGTAGCATTCATTTATATCAAAACACCAAATGCAGAAGATCCTGATATTTTCGGAGCTGATTACAATATCACAAGTATGTCTGTTTTACATGAAATATCTTGGATAGAGGGTGATGATGAAAATCGCGGCGATAACCAGATTAAGCGAGGATTAGACTGGGACAAGGAAGACCACGGGAAGAATGATGGCGTATTGTGGATTATTTCCATTGCTCAGATTATCAAAGAAATCAATTCGAGTGATGGCAGATTCAACAGTGCGATGTGTGAAAACCCTGGAGAGAGGTTGACAGCACAACTAGTCGATTGTGGAACTGCTAGCCAAGCCCCTGGCTTTAGTGGAGGATTATACGCAATTCCTGATCAACAAGAGAGAATCGACGAAATCGTAAATCAGTCAAACGGATCACTGGGAGCCTTAGCCAAGGATACTAATGGTGATGGCATTTGGGACACCACAGCTGTTTTGGTAGGAATGATTTCTTCAAACCAAATTAATGAAACAGGAGTATGGAGTGATTACAAGGAATTCTTCTCGCATATTGATGCCGTCATTGACGAAGATAACAGACCTACTCAATATAGTATAAATCAACTAAATATGACACAAACGGGACTATCCAAAATCCTCGAAGATGTTTCAGATGCAATCTATCTAGATTTACTCAACATGATGCCAATATCACTATTCCTCACGGTCTTAATCATCACTCTATTACACCGTTCTTGGAAAGTAGTAATCATTTCAGGAACACCAATTGTAATGGCATTAGCGGTTACGTTTGGAGCGACCGTATTATTCGAAATGACACTAACTCCAATGATTATTGCAACATTCCCAATCTTAATCGGACTAGGTGTTGATTATGCGTTACACATGGTCAACCGTATCGAAGAAGTGCGGCGGAAACGTATAGACGCTGCTGTTGAAGAAAATGAAAGTAGAAGGCGAAAGGGGCTTGTTCCAAATGATGTTCCAGATATGTGGGACCCTGATTTCTATCGCTCTTGTGTTATGGAAATGTCTCGGACTACTGGAGTAGCAGTCTTAGTGTCTGCTATAACTACAATCATTGGTTTCTCGGTACTAATTCTTCCAAACATAGTATCGATTATTCCAATTCGTTCAGTCGGAATGACGCTCGTTGCAGGAATAATGGCGACATTGGTTTTCTCTATGATTCTGGTTCCCGTATTATCGTGGTTACTTAGATTCAACAAACGAACTAACCCTCCTCTGTGGGGTTCGATTTCGAGATTCCCTGTCAAGAATTTCGCAGTCGTTCTTCTGCTTGCGGGCGCAATTACCCTCGCTGGAGTTAGTAACCTTGACGAATTGGACAAACCAATTACCGGTTCTGACCAAACTCCTGACAATATTCCTTCAATGGAAGCTATGGTTGAATATTCAAATACATTCTCTGGTGGACAAACATCTCTATTCATTTTCGATGCATCAAAACATGTCAATGATGAAGATATTAACAATCAAGACATGAAGATTCGATCGCTTGAAGTATTAGACGCGATGGATGCTCTAGAAAACAAAATTACTGAAGTTCCTTACACTAACACAACGAGTTTGATTACATTCCTTGAGGCTGTTCCTGTAGTTATTGGAGAACCAACCACTGGTGTAACTCTGTATGATGGCACTCTCTGGGGCCTACTACATGAGGAATGCTGGGAATCAAATAGTCCAGATTGCGCGGCTTGGATTTTACTTGATGCTACTTCAAGCGATGGAGAAGGAAGAAAGCACCTACGAAAGGATATGGTAAACGTAGCCTATGACACATTATCCAAAGAAGTGCAATGGATGTTAACCAATGTTGATGGAACCAAAGCTCTAGTCTATGTAACTCAGCCTTACATGAATCTAGACAACGCAAGCATGCTTCGTGATGACATCGATGACATGCTAGGCGAGCCTATGGAAGAACAAGGAATCAGAGTTTCACCATTGACAGGCGGTCTACCAGTGAGCCTTGACATCAACGAAGGAATCCATGAAACTCAAAGCTACACTACATTGCTGACTCTTCTCATTCTGACCATTGTTTTGTGCTTCGTATTCAGATCCGCTAGAATTGGAATCCTCACAATGATACCAGTTGCAACCATCATAATTTGGCAGCCATTACTGATGAGTTCAGGAGATGTGAATGTAAATATCTTCACTGCGATGATAGGTACAATTGTTTTCGGAATAGGTGTTGATGATGCGATTCACGTAATGCACCGTATTCAAGAAGAAGGGGAAACCGCTGTTGGAATGTCGCGAGCTGTTGAAAGTACGGGACAGACTATCTTCGAAACGACAGCCACCACTGTAGCAGGATTGGGTGCAGGATTCTTCGTAGCATTCCCTGGATTAGTAAATTTCTTCATATTGATGATGCTACTAATCGGATTTGCTTTCCTTACAAGCGTATTCTTACTGCCTGCTTGCATAACATTGGACCATATAATACGGCGAAGAATCAAGGGTGAAGGAGGATTCATCGATTTCGGTGAAGGCGTTGTTTTGACAGATGAAAACATGAAGGCTGTTGACGCAATACTGGATTAATTGCTAAAATAATTGGCTTGCAATACCAAGAGATAATGGAGAATGCAGGGAGTAAGCCCCTTTCTGTTACCTTCCGGCGACTGCATTCAACTTAGCATCCTACCTGTCCCTGTGCGTGCAACATTAACGGGACTGTTTGGACTTGCTCCAGCGGGGTTGCTCGTCTCATCGACANTATGGCAATCTCGTCCTTCCGGATTCATCGTACACACCACNNATCGTTCGTTTCTGCACCATTGACCGACCCATTTCTGTGTCTCGACTTGTGTCGACCGCCTGCACTATGGAGAGGGGACTTTCCTCAGACTCGAAGTCTGTCAGCAGCCCTCCTGCATCCTCCACGCTAGCGTGAAACCTTTCACATTTCAAACCATTGCATGTATCAAGCGAACTCGCTATCCTCAAAATCTTCTTCCTTCGGTTTCTTACCGGAGATCACCAAGAAACCTAGTAATCCAATCATTACGAAGGTTATGACTGCAAATCCAGTTAGCATTGCTCCACTAGCACCGTCGAGGCTTTCGATGACAAAAGTAGATTCGCCACTCTCGACCTGTATAGGATTGGTTCTTGCAAACATTCCATCAGGAGTAGAAATTTCAATCCATGCAGCACCTTCATCCTCAGGCACCCATTTCGCTTCGAAAGAGACAGATGAAGATGCCGGGACTTCGATATTTACGATTTCAATAAGTCTACGCTTATCTCCATCTTCAATCACCTCTAATCTCACACTTGTCAAACCATCGACTTGCCCGTCGTTGTAAACAGTTACATTGACCAAAATAGCATCACCTGTTTTTGGATACTCGGTTTCAATTACGATGCCTTCTGATTCCAAACGAAGGTCTGCATCACGATTAGCTAATTGCAGAATTGCTAATGGCGATGTTCGACTATTAAATTGTGAAACAATTTGCTGACCAGCCAAATCTTCACCCTCAACCCAAATCCAGAGATCCCAAGAATTCTGTCGGCTTACCTCAGGGACTATTGAATCTACATCTAAGGTTGCAGACAAAGGTATTGAATTACCTGCACCTGTTCCTGCTATGAGCTCCATACTGACATTTCCACCAAGGAGTGCCAATTCTGGAATTGCCATGCCATGTGGAACGATGAGCCAATTCATTCGCAATGAATCTAGTTTGAGGCCTTCAGTTTCATTTACCATCACTTCAAAACTCAAATCCTTCCAATCCCTTTCTTGAACTAAATCAAGCGGATCTGGCGACAATAATTGCAGTACTCGAGGCTCATTGTTGTCAACAACCATCCAAGCAACAATTTGCTCACTATCAGTTCTATCAATTGCTCCAGATGGTAGATTGATTAAATCCAATTTAATTGGATGAATTCCAGTTGAGTTAGGTGCAACTAATGTAAGATTGACCATTCCATTTTGTGATAATCCAAATTGTTCAATGCCATCAATTGATGCAGATACATCTACAATTGTATTGACTAATTGGCCACCTCTAGTCCAGACTATTTCGGCATTGAGTATACTAGTCTGGCCAGGCGCTACGAATGCTGATGATTGAGTGAAACCTGCTGAATTAAGATCAATCTCCATCTCACTAGAATATCTCCAGGCTGAGTCAAGTTCACTTCGGTGTGATTGTCCAGAATCATCACTTGCAGTGATTCTAATTCTTCTCTCTAAAGAGGTATCAGGGTTGAAATCCCAACCAAATGACATGACTACCTCGAGTGTGAACATTGGTTCGAAATGATGTGAATCGCCAACAATGAAACAATCCTGGATAATTATTGAGGAAATAGACGAAGAGCAACCTGTTTGAGAATTCCAATCAATAATTAGATTCTCACTGGAATCTGATGAAAGGTCAATCGATACGGTTTCAATATCCCCGTAACCATTGGCATCACGAATAGGGATTTGCATACTGTAATTCTGCCCTGGATGTAGCCAGTTATCCCCATGAGTCCAACCGAGTCCATCTTCCATAACTACCGGTGCGCCGTCGGGTCCAAAGCTGATAATGAACAATGGGTTTTCTTCAGAACCTGAATCTGATAATGCGTGACCAGCAGGGTCGAAAACTTCCAACCAACCAGACATTGTATCTCCTAATTCTGCATTGCTGATATCAAAAATTGTAGAATACGTACCTTGGAAACCATTCAAATTTGCTGGCTGTTCCAATTGTATTGATTCCTCACCTTGCCAAGAAGTTTCTACATGCAGAATGGAATGTCGTGGTAGAACAGGCCTGTCGCCTATTTCAAAACTTAATTCCAATGGTAAGTCTGTACTTCTATGGTCCAAAGGTGCTACATTTGTAGAAATCAAAATCGGTGCTAAATCATCGATTAAGAATGTGGCATTTTTGGGCACTTTCCAATTAACATCTTGACCATACAAGCCGGTTACCCCAATTTGTAAATCAACTTGAGATGCTAATGCATTAGGAGTAAACATTAGAGTTGCAACACCATTGTTTAGTGATTGAGTAGTATCAGTAAGTGCTCCATCCACATACAAAGCAACGCTGAATGTTGAAGAGCGTGGAGAATCTTCCAAATTCTCAAACGCCAACTCCACCTCAACAATACCAGGTTTTGCAGGATCAAAGTACAGAGCATCCCAAGTGGATTCGGCTCCATTCATGAATGAAAGATGCCAGTCAACAACATCTACATCCTGTTCTACGCCCATTGACCAACCTGAACCAAACCTCATTTGATTTGGCTGCGAAGCAGGCCCATTCATGTCGATTGAACTCGAAGCAATCAATGCGACTTCATCAGGCCATATTGAAGAAATCTGAATCCTATGGAAAAACTCAACCATCGAATTAGTGAATTGATAAGAAAACTCATCGACAATGATTCCTTGATCCGCAGTGCAACTATCACTAACTAAAGAGCAATGAAGCGAACGAGTCCATTCACTACCTCCTAACGTGAAAACTGAAGACCATCCTTCACTGTTGAACTGTGCAGCAGCATCGCTAATTCCGATATTTGACAAATCAAAGCTGCTGTTAAATTCATACCAATCATTACCTGCAACCATTGTATCGGTTTGATTCGTCATAGTCATGCCTGTTGGCAATGGCGAACCTATTGTTTGTAATCCATAATCCCAAATTAGTAATCTTCCAGGATTTTCCATTACAACTGGAATTGGGACTTCTTTCATTCCATTAGAGGCTGATAATTGTGATAATTGGGAGTTTATTGCTGCAATAATCGGCAGAGCAGCATCTCCGTCAATATGCGCATCATACCGATAGGGAATCGACAAACCAGATACCTGTAGTGTGCCGCCAGTGTTTGAAGAAACTGAAATATCAATCTTGTGAGCATCCAATTCTCCGATAACATTCACATCTGCATTTCTGGAATCCATTTCTGAAACTAGATCTTGCATCTGAATGTCGCTTAGAGTTATTCGTGCAGAATTTTGGATGAATCCTAATGATTCTGTGAAAATATCATTTCCATCAATAGAAAATGTAACTTCAACACCGTTCAATGGCGCACCTACTGCAGTAAATGCTAGCATCATATTACCAGTTGACTCGTATGAAGGGTCCGAAGGACCAGTCCTGATTGGATAATACAAAGCAGTGACATCTGCACCCGAAGGAGCAATAGCTAATTCTACGCTTTTCTCTCCATTTTCGAAAACATCTTGTAAGCCCCATCCTCCAATCATTTCATTNGAAAATGACCACTCGCTTACTCCATCTAATCCAATATCAATTCTTGCATCCAGAGGTGAGGATTGTCGATGTAGATCGACATGTATGAAATCTATAGAATAACTGCCGCTGCCACTCCACCTNAGATTTAGAGTAGTGCTAGGATGATCCATTTGCAGTTTGCCATTACTTGGAATTGAAGTCCATCCCGATGATGAGCACGAGTTTGAATCTGTAAAGCACGCCTCGAAATTACCACTGCCTGTTACGGCCCAAGACATGTCTATCGCACTAAATGGATGGGTTAGTCTCCATTCAGGAGAATACAACATCCCGTTACCTGTAACTTTACCATTACTGTGAGACGAAAATCCTGACCAACCATTAGTTGTTGGATTGTTAGTAAATGATTCAATAATCCCGCCACCTAATTTTACTGAATGAATAATTGGCGACTCACTCACAGATTCCATTTGGATTTTTAGTTGCACCATGGGATACTTCTTGAAATCGATAATCGACAAATCTGCTTCTAAGTCTTCAAGTTCAGAAAAACCAGGAATAATGCTAGAATCATTTGCATCAATTAGGCTCCATCGCATTGTTGCTCCTTGAGGTATCGTAGCATCAATCGCCATCAACCCATGCTGCATTTCCATTTTTCCAGACGCACCTGGTCCGAATGCTTGACTGGTCCAATTCGCAGAACCTGTACCCGTATTTCCTCGGGGCTCAATCAATACATCGTCAACGTTCCATCCTGTGTAGGTTACAGAACTATCAGTTGTACCTAGACCGAATCTTACTTGGAATGCTGAATTGCCCGTAATGTAATTGCTGATGTCATAGCTTACTTGGGTATAAGCCCCATCATTAGTAGTGCCATAAGGATTAGAATATACATTCGTCCATCCTCCACTGGTTGTCTTTACAGAAATATATGCTCGGTCATATGATGATGATTCNACTCCTAACCTCTTCCATAACTTTAGATCCCAGGTACCTGAACAAGATGTACAATCAACGGTCGGCGAAGTGGCCCAATATGGGCCACCCATGTTATTTGGATAATTCCCGTTGTATGTGTAGATTGCAGAAGTTCCAGAATGAACTCCGTTAACTGAACCTAAAGATGAATCATACCCATGAGCCCAACCTCCTGCTGAATTTAATGTCCAGCCTTGAACAGACCCCTCAAAATCCCATTCATGCGACATTGGTAATATCCTCAATCCGCTAAGATTGTAATCGATACCGTCCATTGAGTCGCCATTCATCCAATCTGATTTATCTTCAAGAGTAACAACATCGTTAATCGGCCACGGCTGTTCGAAAACTTTGACATCGAAATCGGTTACTATTTCGCCATCGGGNACCTCGATTCTAAATTGATCAGACATGCCATTAGGACCTAGCCCTACGACTACGTCCACATGGCGATTAGGGTTAGCATTCACCATCGGCAAACATGACATTCCACAGAACATTAACACCAAAAATAGTGCTAATCTCTGCCTCGCCATGCCTATGGCATGAACTCTAAGCACTTCAGACATTCGCCTTCACATTGCTTATTGACTGCTGGCTATTGGAAGGTTTATGGCAGATGTCGAAGAACTAAAGCGCAAGGCTGGAATTGAAGCTTGCAAATTTGTAAAATCCGGCATGAAAGTAGGATTAGGAACCGGNTCAACAGTTAAGCACACTGTTGTAGAACTCGGGAGAAGAATGGCTGATGAAGGCCTGGAGATTGTTGGCGTACCCACTAGTCTTGCTACACAAAAATTGGCAATCGAAGTAGGAATTCCTCTTGTTGAATTATCTGAAATCGATGGATTGGACATAGTAATTGACGGTGCTGACGAATATGACCCTCATTTCCAGTTGATTAAGGGAGGAGGTGCTGCACTCCTTAGAGAGAAGATTGTCGCTCAAGAGAGTTCAGCAATGGTAGTTGTTGCAGATGATAGAAAGAGAGTTGAAACCTTGGGGGCATTTCCACTACCAATTGAGGTGACACCATTTTCCCATGAAGCCACTGTAAGGGCGCTCAGTAGACTTCTAGACTGCAGGGTAAACATCAGAATGGCAGGAGATGGACCCGTAATAACAGATAATGGAAACATGATTGCTGATGCTCACACAGGTCCAAAAATCGATAATCCTGTATCTGCAGAAGCGGACATATTATTGATTGCAGGGGTTGTACAAGTCGGGTTATTCAACAACATGTGTGATGCAGTTGTCCTTGCTGGAACTAATGGTGTTGAGACAGTAATCAACCCTAATGGAAGATTGCAACATTGATGTTTGGCGGGCCTGACGGGGTTCGAACCCGCGGCCGATGGATTAAGAGTCCATCGCTCTACCTGACTAAGCTACAGGCCCGACCGTCCCTCCTGTAAGTCGTATTTAATCTAATCCGATTTGAAACGATAGCTAAGGTCGAAGTGGTCATTTTACAAAATTTGTACCACTAACTCCACGTAGTGCTTTCACAGCATCACCTGGCTGACAAATAATTGACTTGACATTATCAAGAGCTCCAACTACTTCAATTGCAGATGCAACTTTTGGACCCATAGATCCTGCGGGGAATTCATTNCTAGNAAGGTGATTTTTNGCCTGCGCAACAGTCATGCTATCATGCGTCTGCTCATCCGGAGTGCCGAACCCAGTTCTAACTGCATCAATTGCAGTAGAGATAATCAACGCATCAACATTCATCTCGATTGCCAACAAAGCGCTTAGTCGGTCTTTGTCTATCACTGCAGGAACTCCAACATAATGCCCATCCTTATTGATAACTGGAATCCCTCCTCCTCCACAACAAATCACTATTGCGTTTTTTTCTATAAGTGACTGAATTATGTCAATATCTAGAATCGCTTTTGGCGAGGGTGAAGCAACGACTCTACGTGGTCCGTTGATAGTCTCGGCAATATCCCAATCCTCAGACATTACCTGCTCGTCAGATAAAATAGGCCCCACTGGTTTAGTTGGAAACTGGAATCCTGGATCTTCAGGATCTACTTCCACACGAGTTAAAATCACAGAAGTTTTCTCCGGACGATTTCTTCTGCGCAAAATTGAATCTAGATTAATTGATAGTGAATGCCCAATAATCCCTTGAGTTGCTGCGACCCAATCGTCCATTGGCTGAGATGAATCTAAGGCCATCAAGTGACCTACTTGTGGACCGTTTCCATGAGTGAGTATTACTCTCCAACCAGCCTCTAATAGATCGATAACATCGCTCATTACTTTAGCAAGAACCAAGGCAGTTTCCTCATCTCCTGCACCAGTAGGGGATGCTAGGGCATTGCCCCCAATAGCATAGACTACACTCCTCGTCACATTGTGTAATTAGACACGGTAAGGTTTGATGCTTTCCCAATACAGTATCAAGTCGGTTGTATTTTCAATAGGTCGTTTCGTTGGTGAAAACCTCAATACACAGATAGTACAGGGTTTTCTATGGTCGGAGAGATATCACCTGATGGGAATTTTGCTTGGAACGGAACTGAATGGGTTCCAAAAGAGGAAGGGAATACGATTCCAGAAGGCACAAATGAACCTACAAACAATGTTTTCCAACTAGGAGACCAAGAATTAGCTGGCGATGTTGGCTGGGAACCTGTTTCAGAAAAAACCAACGAAGGCGGAAAGGGTAAATTGATTGCAATGAGCATAGTTGGCATGCTTGTTCTATCTGCTCTGGGATGGTTATTGTACGCATTCGTTATTGACTCAATGTTATTCCCAGACCCATATTCAAAAGACAAATTCTTCTCAGTGGTAGATGAACAACCTACAATGGATGAAGTAATGGATGGCGAAGCAGGAGATTGGGTTTGCACTGTTGAAATGGAAATCGAGGAAGAGGGTATGACTATCCGCACTGAATTCGACATGTATGTTTCAGAAGATAGTGCAAGAAGCTACGGTAAAATATCTGCGGGATTCTTTGGTTCATCAACTTCTGATGTGTGGATAGATTCTACACAAATAGCGTGGAAGACTGATGATCAGGACACCGTAGAAACATTCCGAGTCCCGATTTCTGGNATTCATAACAGTCCGGCCGAGGAACTCGTCGCTAAATCTTCTGGACCAATCGAGATGTGCTTCTTACATCATTATATGGCAGAAGGAATGGAAAATGACCCCGGACAAAAATTCTCGTCGGAAAAGGAAAGATTCCCTGACGAGGAAGGTGTCAGAGCTGTTAAAGTTGAAACTAAGATGGAAATTGATGGTGAAGATGGAGAAATGAATATTGCAGTTTACTTCGATAATGACGACAACATGCTCGGAACAAAGATTACCAACTCTTCTTTTGAATGCTTAGTAACTTCTGAATTGAAGTCGTTCTCAAAGCCAGGNTGGGTTAGTAAGGCGGATTCAAATGCCCCAATGTTATTGGATCTCGAAGATGATTACATCTACGGACAAACTCACTACACAGAAATAGTAACTCAATACAATGCAACATACGCATTAGAAAATGAAAATTTGAAGATAGTAATTTACTCAGACGATTATGATTATGAAAACGATACTGATGTTTTCACTATTCTTCATGAGGTAAGTATGGCTGATGCAGATGACGGGGGAGCAATAATCCAAACAACCAACTGGAACGATGATGTTGTCAACTGTACTATTGGCTTTGCAGATGAAGACTTAGACAATCAATTATCCCCTGGAGATTTTGTATATGTGGACTGTGAACAAGATGTATTCTACGGTTACAATATCGGAATTTCTAACGAAAATGGCATAGCACAACAAGTCGAAATGGAAGTTCCTTGGATTTCTCCAATTTTCACTATTGTTGCTCTTTTAGGTGCTGCAATGTTGGTTTCTCGAAGAGATTAATCAAGCCCAAATCAAGCGAGTCATTGAAGGGCAATGCCTTTCACGCACTAACATGGCGAAGGAGTTCTGGATTGGAGATGTCCAGGCTGGTGCACATGATGGTGCCGAGGTTGAATTGAAAGGTTGGATAAAGAGATCTCGTGGCTCCAATAAGATTCGTTTCGTTGTACTGAGAGACTCTACAGGAACCATCCAATGTGTTGCTAAGCGAGATGCCATCGGCGACGAATCATTTGAATCTCTCAAAGGTGCATTGATTGAGGCTTCCTTAATTCTGAAAGGAACTGTCAATGTTGACGAAAGAGCGCCAGGTGGACACGAGTTGATTGTGACAAGCGCAGAAGTGATTGGTGTAGTACGTGCCGAAACCCCGTTCCCGATTACTGAATCTGCTATGGAAGCAGCAGATGGTGGTGAGACCGAATTTTTGCTTGACAATCGTCACTTGTATTTGCGAACAGGCCGTATGACCAATATGCTCAAAATTCGCTCAAGTGTTTTCGGTGCCATCCATTCATATTTCCGGGGCGGAGACTTCACTGAATATCAAGCGCCTAACTTCGTAGCGGGCGCAGTTGAAGGNGGCTCCACTTTGTTTGAAGTCCCATATTTCCAAAATGAAGCAAATCCTGACAGAAAAGTGTACCTTACTCAATCATGGCAACTTTACGCCGAAGCAGCCATGCCAGCATTGGAAAGATTGTACACAATTGCACCTTCATTCCGTGCCGAGAAAAGTAGAACACGCCGACATTTGACCGAGTTCTGGCATGCTGAAATGGAAGTTGCATGGGCATCAAACGCTGAAATTATGTCTCATGGCGAGGGNCTAGTTCGCCATATTGCGAAAACTGTGCTTGATGAGAGAGAGGCCGAACTAAACAGCATAGACAGGGACTTAGATTTGCTTGCTAGATATGCTGACAATCCATATCCTAGAATGCGCTATGATGAGGCAGTAGAAACACTTCAAGGAATGAATGTAGAAATTGAATGGGGACAAGATTTAGACTATTCTAAAGAGAAAGTTCTCACACAAGATTTCGATGTCCCNCACTTCCTGACTCACTATCCAAAGATTGCAAAGCCGTTCTATCACCGAGTTGATCCCGATGATGGAAACTATGTTCTTTGTCACGACTTGCTAGCTCCAGAAGGATATGGAGAAATCATTGGAGGAGGGGAAAGAACCTGGTCCGAAGAAGAGATTCTTGCAAGAATCGACGAGGAAGGAGTTCCCCGAGAGCCATACCAATTCTACATCGACACTCGAACTTACGGAGGAGTTCCTCACGGTGGATTCGGATTAGGAGTTGACAGAGTATGCTCTTGGTTATCNGGTGCAGACCACATTAGAGAAGTAATTCCATTCCCTAGAGATTCAAGAAGAGTTACTCCTTGATATGTTGCTTGATTAAATCGAGAACGTCGATTAGGTTNCGACTTCTGATTGTTTCCTTGGCTATTGCAACCGGTTTCTCGTCCCACGGGTTGAAACATATTGACAATTCACTCTGCTGGAACATACCGATATCGCCTGCGCTATCGCCAATCGAGATGGTCCTAGATTTTGGAATATTCAAACGCCTTTGTAACATCCTTACAATCGAACCTTTGCCATTCATCTGTACCTGATAACGTCCATAATCATCGATTGAACCATCATTTCTTTCCAACCATCCATTAGTAAAAACGTGGAATTTTGTATCCACGCCACGATGGCGATTTATCCCACCCCATCGCCTACTCCAAGGCTCATCGCTTGGGAACATGCAAGCGATATCTCGAGCTGTTTCCTGCATACCTCCGCTGATTATTGCAACTTCATGGCCTTTATCGATAATCCATTGTAGACATTCTTTCATTCCCTGCATAAGCGGAGTTCCTTGGCATAATTCTCTCATTTTTTGGTCCGTAATTTCAGGATATGCGTTTTTGATCATAGACAAGTCCATCTTCAGCCAATCCCATTCATCCAATTTCCCTTGGTTGTATAGATTGAATGCTTCTTCATTAGAAATTTCAAGCCGATCATAGACATATTGCCATGTTGACATGTGNTCAACTAATACTCTATCCATATCGAAACAAACCAAATATTGCATAGAATCAACTCACTCATTTTTGGGCCACTGATTGTATTGAGCTTGTATTTGTTTGACTTGCTTACCCATGATGTAAAGGATAAGCCCAACCATCATTGCAAATAGTCCCATCAAAGTTACAGCGATTACTGCTAATCCTACACCAACGCTGGTTTCATTCCACTCACTGAATGTATCCAGAACATCCCCGGACAATTTGTAACCGACTATGAAGAGGACAACGCCAGGTATTCCGAACAGAAGTAGTGGATGTCGAGATTCCAGCATCCAATAGAATAGTTGGGCAAATTTTGATGCAGTAGCTAGTGATTCTCTCTGCTGTACTTTTGGTGCGGGCTTTGAATGAAGTACTCGTACTCGCAACTTTTCATCCAACTCAAGAGGTGTGTCTTCAGGAGAGGAATTTGATAGGGCATTCAAACCATTACNGGATGCTGCTAGGTGAGAAATCTCTGCATCTGAATAAATTATTTCTTGCGGATTCGAATTATCTGATTCTTCACTAATGAAAGACATGTGTACATCCCAATTTTCTCTTGCCCTGTTAACCAGAAGAGGCATGTCTCGCAACCTAAATCGATTATTTACATTGATTAGAAGAGTGCAGCCATCATATTGCTCATCCAGTAATACTTTGCTCAATGTTGGCACTAGAATCTCACTATGGTGATTAATCACCCTGCAATCAACCTTGCCTGCCATCTCAATTGTGCTATCGTCACTTCCTAAGTCAAGCAGTAAGACCTCTTCAGCCAATTCTCGAGCGCGGACCACAAGTGAAACTAATCGNAACTCGAAGTCTTTGCCCATCAGCACAATTCGCAAGGACTCCATGAACCTCCGGTTCTCTTCTATGTGATGAAGTTCATGGATGATTTTTTGCTCCAACTACTGTTTTCCAAGTGCGATTATATTTCCCGCTAATCTAAGATTTCAAGGGCTTCAGACAAAACGCTGCTNTTGTACCAGTAAGTCTTGTTCTTCCAAATCGTATTGCCTTCACCGTCTAGAATAGTTAGCGAAGGTGTTGCAGGAGTTTCAAACGCTTTGGAATAATCATACTCTGTTTCCTGATTTTTATCTACGTCGATTGCTGGTTGTCCTTCATTTGGAATCAGAACTGGCCAAAGGGATTCAGTGGAGCTATTGCTGGAGGCATAGACTTCTATCACTTCGTCACGCGACTCAAATGAGGGGTATCGATGTACTGTGATGATTCTTGTATCATTAGATATGTTACCATTCCTCATCTCATCTGCGATCATTTCTGTCCAATCATGGCAACCGCTACAACCAGTAGAAACCCAGAGAATCATTGTGTTCTTTCCATTTGCATCTAACAGCACATCCATAGTTTCTACCCGGTCAATTTCTCTGTTTGCCGTATCTGCTATGAGATTCAGGCGCTCTGGAATGTCCATCTCATTTTCCGCTTCTGCAGCATCAATTGTTGCAGGNGTGGTACATCCGGGTAATATTAGAATTAACACTAGCACCAGCCATGAAGTGTTCCTGAGCATAGAATGNGGCCTGTATATTTTCTTTTGAAGATTTGTTTCTCAAACCATGAAGTTATCATACGATTCTACCTCGCAGCACCATGTACCAAGGGATGAGTATAGGAGTTGTCATCCCTGCTCGGAATGAAGCAGNACATCTGGGAGATGTTCTTTCAGGAATCCCTTCATTTGTAGACAAAATCGTTGTTGTAGATGATGGTTCCACAGACGGGACTGGCGATTTAGCAGATAATGCCGAATTAGTTAGATTGGAGGGAGAGGGAGTTGGTTCAGCNATTGATCATGGCCATCGACATTTGCTAGANATTATGGATTCTGAATTTATCTCAGTAGTTATGGCNGGNGATGGACAGATGGANCCATTAGANATGGAATCNTTNATCGCTCCAATAATTAATCGTGAAGCACACCACTCAAAGGGAGAAAGGCTCGATAGAGCGGGGAAAATGCCACTATACAGGAGAATTGGAACCTTCATCTTGTCAATATTAACTACTCTTGCTTGTGGTCAAACTATCAGGGACCCTCAGTGCGGCTATACTGCAACCAGTAGTGAAGTACTGAAATCTTGGAATTGGGAAANNTCATGGAAGGGCTATGGCTATCCTAACTGGTGGTTAATGGGCATCTCAGAAAAAGGCTGGAGGGTCGCACATGTACCTGTTAGAGCAATCTATGAAGGTCAAAAAAGTGGCATTAGAGTCTCAACTTTTTTGCCGAAAGTAGCACTCATGTTATTGATAGGTCTACATACTAGAATCATTAGAAATACACTAAATAATCCAAGTCTACCAATTGTGATTACATGGGTAACTTACATTGCAGGTTGGGTGTATAACCCACTATTGTTTGTAGTTACTCACTTAACTGACAGAATACATGTTTCACACATCAGGAGGGATTTGAATGAGAATGCCAGGTAGATATGCGCATGCCAGACATATCTTGGTTGGTTCCAAATCAGAGGCTCAAGCTATCTTAAATGAAATTACTAATGCTAGAAAGCCGCTTAGAATGTTCAAAAAAATGGCACGAGATTATTCCAAATGTCCTACTTCGGAGAAGAAAGGAGATTTAGGAGAATTCCATGAAAGAGAGATGGATCCTGCTTTCTCCAAACAAGTTTGGGCACAAGATTTGGAGCAGTGTGATTGTTTCATTAAAACCCGTTTTGGTTTCCACCTGATATGGGTACATTCACGTGACGATTAGTCACTCTTCTTCGGACAAAAACAGATTGTCATATCTGTAATCGATTTTCTCTGATACTGCAGCAAATACTATTGCAAAAAATAGTGGAATTGAAAAAAATGCAAAAATGTTTGAAATCATTGTGATAATGACCATAACAAATATGACTAAACAGAATACAGGAACACTAACTTTCAATTCAAATTCATCATTCAACCTAAAAAACAACGACCTTGTTGGCTGAATGGTCATTCCCTGACCACTTTGCTATTCATCATCACTCGCTGCTTCATCGGACGAGTTGTATTTGGAATCACTAACTCCTGGGTCAATAATTATCGCATTATTACCTGTAGATGCCATGTACTGAATTGAATACTCCTTTTGAAGTTCTAATTTAGCAGCCTCCATTTCCAAGAATTTTGTGCGAATTAATTCATACTCAGCCAAGTCATAATCATACTTCTCTCTAGCCCTTCTTCTAGCACTAGCATCAAACCTGATTAGTGCCCACCCAGAAAGGAGGAAACCTAGTCCGATAATCCCGTTTCTCTCATCAGAAACATGATCAAAAGTTCCACTTGGCAACTTCAGAAGAATCATCAAACCAATACTGCCAAGGGAAACGAAAAGAATGAATGTGCAAAATTCATACAAATCTAGAGATGTTCTTCTCTTCTTCTTGGGTTTGTTCTGCATCACATTCCAACGGCTAGCCATGCCACCCCTAAAATTACGAAATAGATTAACATTACTTCATGTTAAATGGTGGGTCTGCCCAGATTTGAACTGGGGTCCAAGCGTCCCAAACGCCCGAGTATAGGCCAAGCTAACCCACAAACCCTTCCAAACCATGCGCAAATGTTCCCCTTCTTGAATGTCACCCAAGAAGTAGGTATGTCTCATCATTCTGTCTGATGAGTAATCCTTGGCTTACAGCTTCCTCTGCTACGTTTTCAGCATCAACTGAAATGCCCTTGCCTCGCAAAGCACCTGCAAGCCTTTCGAGATGAATTACATCATCGATAGCTGCTATTCTAATGCATGCAAACAATTGACTTGCGCTAGGTGCCTCATTCACTTCTATTGCTTTGGGCAACTTTTCTCGCATTTCGTCACGAAGGCTTTCCGGCATGTTCGCTATAGCAACTTCTCTCTGGAGCTCACTTGCATTGTCAACGACTGAAACGATTTGTAAATCATCTCCGGCTATATTTCCACAATGCGGACACTTGCGAGTTTTACCCATTACTCCCCAACAGCGTTCGCAATTTGGACAGCGAACTACTGTGTACACAAACTCAACTCACAGTGAGAAATCCGTACTACCGTCAGAAGGCTTTCTTCCACCTGGGCGCATTGCAGGAGCGGCAGGAGCCTTAGTATCGACTCTGCGAGCAGCATTAGCCATAGCATCGGTTGCTTGACGAGTAAGTCCTGCACGGACTCTACCTACGTTGCCACCACCCGACATCTTGAGAGACTCAGGCAAGATCAGAGCAGCCATAGCAACACCGAAGTGATTCTGAGCAGCAGTTACTTCATCCACTGCCACATCAAAAGAAACTACTTCCAAATCACGGCTAGCAAGTCTTCTTTGTAGGTTTCTCTTGAGCAGCGATTCCGTTTCCTCATAATCCAGTTCAGTGGTGATTTTAGCAACAATAGCACATTCTTCTCCTTCAGGAGTAGTACAAGCGGCCCATGCCACTCCAGCACATGCTGTTCCACCATTGTAAGCATATGATGTTGCCAAATGGCATTCGACCAAAGAACCCATTGGAAGTGGCTGAGGAGGGGTTGCTTCGAATCCCATAGGTAGGAAAGCACCCTGAACTTCGATCAATCTTGAATCACCAAGGCCCATTTCAACCAATCCTTGATCATAAGCATCTTCTGCATTTTCGCCCCATGGAGCAACTGCAGTCATTAACCAACCCGGACATGCACCTGAAGCCGGAGATGGACCTTTACCGGAACCTATCATAGTTGGTCGAGTATGGGCTAGGTTCATCAACACCTTGGTTCGAGACATTGGTATGACCGGTAGTTCCAGAGGCATTCTGGTGCTGGGGGCGTCTTTACTGATGATTGCTGTATTGGGCATGTCTACTATGAGTGGAACAGGTTGGGCAATTCCCATGGCAACCTTACTTTCTGGGATATTCCTGATTCTAGTATTTGCATTCATCACAATCTCTGAAGATAAACAACTAGGCAGCACTCCTGTAAACAGTTCCAGAGGGAATGTTTCTGAAAATATAGAAACAAATATTGAGGACTTGCCTGATCCAAATGAGGCTGGTTTTGACCTCCCAATACTGTGATTATTCAGCGATTTAATTGCTGTCAAAAACAGGAGGTTCTGGACCGACTGGTAATTCTGCAAGTTCTTCTTGGGTCAATTCCCTTAACTCTGCATCCGCATGAAGGATTTGTGAATGTCCATTTGGATCTAACAATTCCAAAGTAACAGAATTTGGTATTGGATCTTCTTTTAGCTCAAGTAGAGTAGTGTGCAATTCTTGCAATCTTTTGATATCCGACATTTCAGCATCTTCTGTGTAAGCTTGCCTTGTAACCATGACTATGACATCCATGAATCTGTCAATTACGCCTTCAACATTTGAAACATAGCCCGTTGAAGAACTACCAGGCTTAACTTCCAAATCCAGTTCGAGCAGACGTATAGTACAGGAAGATGACCGGACTACACGTGAGCGTAAGTGCTCTGGTTCGGAGATCACTAATGTCGATGCTCCCGGCTTTCTTCCTTCTGCTGGAATGAAATCGGTTTGCCTCCACCCACAAGCATTACACAGAACTGTAACTTGAGTATGTTCTCCAAAGTATGGTATTTCATCGACATGCGTCATCATTCCAACTTGTCCTTCAGCCAGACACACAGGACAAGGGATATCTACCGGAACTGCATCCATTTTTTCACCTAATTAAAATCGGATGGGTCAACACTGAAGGCCTCCGAATCCAGCCCTCTAATTCCTCGACACCCTGGAGGCAGAAGCATCAATCTACTGTCTGTTAACCTAATTATTTGACCGCCAAGATCTTTTTCGATGAAGAGATTCAAACGCTCAATAGCAGTTTGACATTCTAATTCGCGATTCATCATTTTTTCCATTCGAACAATAACCGCTTCACCATCTGCGACCCAATCCATTAGTTGAGGGACGCCTGTTAAATCATGTAGCATTGCCCTGTGAATCACTAATCCCCCTGCCACTTTAGGAACTGGTGCATTAGGATACAATTTTTCCATATCATGATAGCGAGTTGGAGCAGAATTACTCGAGGGCTGTAAGTTAGTTTGCTGTGATGGCAAATTCAGCCTTCTGGGGGCCGAGCCATCAAAGGAATCAAGCGAAGTCTGCTTGTCACTCTCTTCGCTCATGGTGTGTATCGTGTGACGGTTGGTTGATAAGGGTCCCGCGAATGGACGTATCATCCCGCCTATTTTGGCGGGCTCCTATCGAGGTGAGGAAATGGAAGAAGGCCTAAGCGCAGTTAAGACAGGAACAAGTACAGTCGGTATCACCTTCAAAGGGGGTGTAGTAGTTGGAGCAGACCACAGAGCAACAATGGGGCACTTTGTTGCAAACAAGAGTGTGCAAAAACTGTTCAAGATTGGAGACAACCTAGCACTGACTACTGCAGGATTGGTTGGACATGCTCAGTCACTAGCACGTACTCTAGCCGCTGAAGTTTCACTATTCGAATTAAGAAGAGGAGATTCCATGACCGTTAGAGGTGCAGCCACTCTGACTGCAAACATTCTTTCTGGAAGACCACACTGGGTACAGTTACTAATTGTAGGTGTTGACAACGAAGGTGGTTCAGTATATTCAATTGACTCTGCGGGAGGTTCAATTCCAGACTCATATTGTGCAACTGGTTCAGGTTCCCCTTACATGTACGGTGTCTTGGAAGATGGATTCAAAGAAAATATGTCCAGAGACGCTGCAGTTGCTTTAGCTGCACGTTCACTATCTGCCTCTGCTCAGCGTGATGCTGCTTCTGGAAACGGCATGGATTTGGCTGTAATTACAGCGAAAGACGGATATGTGCCTGTCGAGCAGAGCGAAATAGCAGCCATACTCAAGAAGTGAGGCTATTCAAACTCCACCCACGGGTTAGTCCCGTGATCCTCTTAGGAGGTTCACTATGTCAATCAGTGGGCCGGAGGTGAAAATGATGAGACTTAGTTTCAAGGAAATGAAAGATGCGATAGCAAAAATCGTCCCAAAGGACATCCAGTATGATGTTGATTTGGAAGCCGGTGACATTGCAATAGTCACTCCTACGCCCGATGTATTTGGAGGCGGAGACGGTTTAGTTGGCCAAATTGCTAAGAAAATCAAACGTAGGATAGTTTTGAGACCTCATGAATCAATAATAAAAAGTGAGATTGAGACTGAAGAATTTATTCGCAATCTACTAACTGAAAAATCTGAAATTGAAATGATATACTTTGACAGATGCTATTGTGAAGTAACTGTAGTTTGTGGTAATCCAGGAGAAGCGGTTGGAAGAAGAGGTGCTAATTCAAAGGCAATTCGTGATGAATGTGGATGGTTGGTAAAATTTGAGAGGAAAGCTCCAATTCATTCAAAGACCATCCATGATATCAGGGGTTACCGTTCAGCTCAATGGAAAGAAAGGAAAAAACTGTTGAAAGACTTTGGTTTAAACATATACAGACCAAAGCGACCTGGAGCATTTTGGGTTAGAACAACTGGCCTAGGCTCATACAGAGAGGTAGGTCGTGCTTGTCACCTTGTTACAACCAATGAAAGTAAAATTATGATCGATGTTGGCGTAAATATTGCAAATGATTCAGATCCGATGCCTTACTTTAATGCCCCAGAAGCGTTACCTATGGAGAAAATGGACGCTGTCATTCTTACTCATGCTCACCTAGACCATGCTGGAATGCTACCAGTGCTATTCAGATATGGATATAGAGGACCTGTTTTCTGTACTCCACCTACAAGGGACATGATGTTATTACTCCAGTCTGACTACCTCAAAATAGGAGGCAATGAAGGCAAGAGGGCCCCATATGACATGGAAGACATCAGAACATGTATGAGGCATGTCGTAGATGTTGAGTGGGGACAGACTGTTGATATCACTCCTGATGTCAAGATGACATTTCACAATGCAGGGCATATTTTGGGTTCTTCATCAGTCCATCTTCACGTAGGAGATGGTAAGCACAACATTGTGTTTTCAGGAGATCAGAAGTATGAGAAATCATGGTTATTTGATGCTGCAAATACTCGATTCCCGCGATGTGAAACACTGGTTATTGAATCAACTTATGGGGCTGCAGGAGATTTCCAGCCAAGCCGGGAAGAAGCTAATCAAGAGTTACAAGATATTGTGAGCAGAACAATACAAAGGGGTGGAAAAATGATTTGCCCTGTTTTTGCAGTAGGTCGCTCCCAAGAAGTAATGATTGCTATAGACGAATTATTCCGTTCAGGTGCTGTCAAACCAGTACCTGTATACCTAGATGGAATGATTCAGGAAGCAACAGCAATTCATTCTGCACACCCTAATTATTTAACTCAATCTTTACGGAAAAGTCTCCTCAAAGACGATGGCAATAATCCATTCACGAGCGAATGGTTCCGTCCTGTACAAGGAAGAGATATGCGTGAGTCAATCATCATGGATAGCAGCCCTTGTATTGTTCTTGCAACAAGTGGAATGATGAATGCTGGCCCTGTGATAAGTTATTTCCAAAATTGGGCTCATGAAAACCGTAATTCTCTATGCTTCGTAGGTTACCAGGCAGAAGGAACTCTAGGACGACGCTTGCAGAAAGGTTTCAATGAGGTCCCAATGATAATTGAAGGTAAAACAGAGATAGTGAAAGTAGGTTGTGAGATGACAACTATTGATGGATTCAGTGGACACTCCGACCGAAGGCAATTACTCGAGTTCATAGAAAACATGAGCCCAAGGCCAAAGAATGTTATTTGCCACCATGGCGACTACTTCAAGTGTAATGAACTAGGAAGAACTCTTCGTGAGAAATTCAAGGTTCGAACCTATGCTCCTCAGAACTTAGAGACTATTCGTTTGTCTTGATTATTCGAAAAATCTCTCGACTAAATGAGAAGTTTCATCTCTCTTTTCTGAGAGATTCGACAGCCACTCTGTAGCTCTTTCAATGCACATTTGCTTCATCTCACCTGCAAGGATTTTACCTGCACGGTATCCTTGATTTACCTCTTCAAGGAATGAATCATCTTCTTCGAAGAAATACATCATGTATTGATATGCCACATCCTTATCTGGATCTCCACCTAATCTGCGATGCTCCTCAATAGTTGCTTGTCCACCTGAAAATGATTTCTTGATTTTCTTCTCGGCCGTCTCTACATCATCACCAAGGAATAATGTGGTTTTAGGCTTAGAAGAAGACATTTTGTCACCTGTCATTCCCACTGCAAACCTGTGATAAGTGCTTGAAGGTGCTAGAAGCCCCATTCCACCCATTTTTCTTTCAAGTCCGAGCAATGCCATCTTTATCGCCCCTTTGTCTCTAGAAGTTGCGCTAGGAATATTGACTGTACCGTGCTTCGGGTTTGACATTATGTCTGAATAACCTAAACTTGAGATTGCATCAACAATTTGAGAAAATATCTGTTTTTGCACATCCTTGTTTACTCTACCACTAGGCTCCACACCCATGACGGATGCATTATCATCCTGAATTGAAACACCAACTTGTAAGCCCATTTTTGCGTCGCTTACATTGAACCAATTTGTCTTAGCAGCTAGGCCTCTGGTCAACCTAAGATGTGGATCCTGGTCAATTCCCACTGGTACTACGATTGGGCGTAATCCTCCAAATTCATCTAATTGTGGATGCAAAATATCTCCTGCTTGGACTAATGGTGCTTGAACATGCGCAAGGTTAGTTGAACCATCAAAACCGTAAATAGCTTCGAGTTCAGAAAGATTAGTTCTCTTACCAAGTTGGAATCCCAATTTTTGCACTACATTGCGTTGTGATTGGAAATATACAGTTGTCTTGTCAGGATCAAGACCCAATGCTGCATAATTGGCAACATATTCCTCACTAGCAATTCTTCTTCCCTCTGCCAAAGATATACCACGAGTAGCGGTTGATTCCAAATCTGCAACTGCTATTGTAACATCACCGCCTTGTTCTTGGAACCACTTGACTTGATCAATTACCATTGAATGCCCCAGATGCATTTTTCCAGATGGCATCAATCCTGTCAGAACTCCAAAAGGACTCCCTAGGCGTTTTGCCTCCAGTATCATGTCAAAATCTCTGTGAGCGAATACAATACCTCTGCGGTGAAGTCTTGACGGAGACCCTAAAGAAACTCCATCCATTGAAGAAAGACCGAATTTTTCAATGATTCTTGAATAATCCGTGGATTGAGATGAACCCCACGGGTCGATGGTAACATCGTCATTCATCATCATCGCCGCCGTCAACAACAGGCATCAACTCTTCGGCCTTAGAATAGGCTAGAGCATCCTTCTTGAGCAATAACCAGATACCCGAGACACTTGCCATAAGAACTCCAATTCCAGCGTAAGGCAACCATTCCAAGCCCTCATCTAATCCTCTGGGAGAAATTAACCAAGTGAACTTCAAAAAATCCTGGTCGTCGAATCTCTTTGACCACAGGAATAAATCGGTCGTCGAGTGACCCGCTATGGTCAATGCTGTGCTCTTGTTATTGAAAAATTGGGTTCGACCCAGAATATCATATTCCACATCTTCAGTTAGATTGAATTCTACTTCATGGCCAGCTAATACACTGATATATAGAATTGAACCTTCTTGCCTCCATCCTTCTTTAGTGTTAGATTCACTAACATCCAATTCAGGTAAATTCGAATCTAGGACTTCTGCTGACGAGATATTTGCGATCCAGGTAACGGGAATATTCCAAGCATTAGACGCTGCTCTGCATGCTACGGAATCAATCGATTCAAAATAGAGAATTGAATTTGAAAGTGAATGATTGAAACTATTACACCTCTCCACTGACCAATATGAATATGCTTCGCCCCAAGTGGTGAACCAAACATCATCTCTTTCAGAAAGCATGTCAATTACACCTGAATCATGTCTAACTGTAGCATCATGTATTCTGCCAATCCAATACATGTTTACTAGACCACCTTTATCCAATTCTGATTCTATAACAGATATGTCTGCGATTCCTTTCTCTAGGGAGCCACCTCTGCGACCCAAATCATACCAGTCATACTCTCTAACGGGTTCATTTTCAGCCGAATGCCATGCCGTAGCGGATTGACCAGTATTATCGCCATGCACACTGAATCCTTGGTTTGCAATGACTGTGTGTTGAGCTGCTGTTAAATCACTTGGAGTGAACGTTGAAATTGGGTTAACTCCCCATTTTGATGCATCGATTCTATTCTCAACATAATCTCTACATTCTAGAGCAACAGCGCCGGGGTCTGCTTTCCAAGAAAGGTTAGGCATCCCGTAACAACCGAACTCATCACCCTTGTCCAAACGTTCTTTTCCGATGGTTGCAAGCCAACCATCTTCTTCCCACTGAACGTCTGCTAGCACAGTAGGTGCGCACATTGCAGATAGCAACATCGCCAATACCAGCATTCGCATGTGACTATCCTTGTGTAGGTCGCATTTCAGCATTACCTCTTACCTTGGCGAGGTAATCATCAAAGGTTAGTAGACTCTCGAAGGTTTCAATGAGTGAGTTGAAAGATGCTTGGATGGCGTTAGAAAGCCATTGGAAGATCACTCCTAAAGACGCAAGAATCACCGGTGATGCATCATATGGATTCATGCGCTGGACATTAGCGCCACTATTCAGAATGTTACTCAGAGTAAAAATTCGAGGAATAGATAATGTTCCAAAATCAGGACCTACCATTCTTGCTGCAAACCACTTGTCTCATGTAGATCCTTTAGTTGTCATTCTAGCTTCACGTAGAAGAACACACTACTTAGCGAAAGATGGTCATTTTCGAAACTTTGCTCTGCGAACTTTCATGAGAGCAACAGGTCAAATAGAAACAAATCGTGAAACTGGTGGAGCAGAAGCCCTTTCCAGTGCCGCAGTGGTCCTACACGCTAGACGCGCTTTGGGGATTTTCCCTGAAGGAACGAGATCAAAGCGAACAGAGGCCCCTTTCTTGCTACCTGGAAAGACCGGTTTCGCAAGACTGTCTGCATCATATCCTGACGTGCCAGTTGTCCCAATAGCATTAACTGGAACTCGCGAGTTTATGACACCAAACAAACACAAATTCCCGCGCTTATGGAAGAGGGTTGGAATCTCATATGGCAAACCTGTAACTTGGTGGGAGTGGCTTGAGAAAAATAGTTCTGTAGAAGTATTGCAAGCACTTGCTAACAAAGAAGACCACGAAGTTAAAGCAGCATTAGCATCTATGTATCGTGAATTTACAGATGAATTCATGGACATGATGAAAGAGCAAGGGGCCCCGTGACAATCCTCAAAGGCCTTCGCATCAAGAATAGTACTGATGCAGGAGTATCTCGACCTTATGCAACGCATTCTCGATGAGGGTGAAGAGAAAGGTGATAGAACAGGTACGGGGACTCTTTCAGTGTTCGGACATCAAATGCGATTCGATCTTTCCAAAGGTTTCCCGATGGTCACAACAAAGAAATTGCATCTTAAATCGATTGTTCACGAACTGCTTTGGTTTTTGGCAGGAGACACTAATGTGGCTTATCTTCAAGAAAATGGAGTTCGCATTTGGAATGAATGGGCTGATGAAAACGGCGACTTAGGACCCGTTTATGGCAAGCAATGGAGACAATGGGAAACAAAGGAGGGAAAGGTTATCGACCAAGTTGAGCAAGCAATCGAGATGATAAAGAATAATCCTAATTCTAGAAGAATAATCGTCAGCGCTTGGAATGTTGGGGAATTAGAGGAGATGGCATTGATGCCATGTCACGCTTTTTTCCAATTCCACGTGGCAAATGGAAAACTGAATTGTCAACTATACCAGAGAAGTGCTGATGTATTTTTAGGTGTGCCATTCAATATCGCATCATACGCTCTTCTGACTCACATGATGGCACAAGTCTGTGAATTGGAAGCAGGAACTTTCGTGCACACTATCGGTGATGCACACCTATACACAAATCATCTTGAGCAAACAAAGTTACAGCTTTCTCGCACACCTATTGAGCCTCTACCTACTTTGAAATTAAATCCAAGCATCAAGAATATCGACGACTTCACTTACGATGACATAGAGGTTGTTGGGTACGAACATCACCCTCATATCAAAGCCCCAATTGCAGTGTGATATTATGCTGGGCATGATTGTTGCATGTGATCGAAATGGCGCCATTGGTAAAGATGGCGACTTACCATGGCGTCAATCTACTGACCTCCAGCATTTCAAACAAATCACAATGGGTTCTAATCTCATAATGGGTCGCAAAACTTGGGACTCTCTTCCAGGAATGCTTCCTGGCAGAGAACACTTTGTTCTTTCAAGGGGTGAAGTAGAAGGCGTTCCTGTGATTAGTGTTGATGACGCATTAGGGATGGATGGTTGGATTATTGGAGGAGGGCAGATTTACGCACTATTTCTCCCACATGTAACTGAATTACATCGAACAATTATTGATGCAAGAGTCAATGATCCTGATACATTTTTCCCAGACATAACTGGAATGGGCTTCGAACTTGTTGAGGAGAAACATGTTGGTGCAGGAGAAAGAGACCAATATGACATGGTTTTCCAGCACTGGATTAGAAAGTGATTAGAAGATTCTGAATCTCTTGTTGTAAGAGGTTTCAAGTAGCAGTCTCATGAGGACATAGTATGAGCGCAGGTCTCGTAATAGGAGTAATCGCCGGTGTGGTTGTACTAATCATCATGATTTGGTTCATCAGTACTTGGAACCGATTAGTCCGCTTAGAAGAAAACGTAAACAAATCATGGGCAGATATCGATGTTCTACTAAAGCAAAGATATGACATGATTCCAAACCTAGTTAACATAGTAAAGGGATATGCTAAGCATGAAAGAGAAATTTTCGAGCAATTCGCATTAGCTCGCCAAACCGCTGCAGGATGCTTAGCACAAGGTGACGTAAAGGGAGTCGGTGCTGCTGAAGGTACACTGGCTGGATTGATGCCAAGAATCAACATGGTTGCTGAACAATATCCTGAACTGAAGGCTGACACTTCTTTCGTCAACATCCAGAACCAATTAGTTTCAATCGAGAACCAAGTTTCTGACCGCAGAGAGTTCTACAACGCAAGTGCAACTAACTGGAACGCTGCAATTCAGATGATTCCAACTAGCATTGTTGCTGGAATGAAGGGAGCAATGCGTCGCGACCTATTCGAGGTCACAGACCCAGTTCAGAGAGAAGCCGTTCAGATCAGCTTTGACTGATCAAACGAAACTCATTACTCTGAGTTAAAACGAAGAAGGACTTTGCCAATGTTCTTCGCATCGTGAATGTGCTGATGTGCTTTAGCCACATCTTTAGCATCGAAGACCGAATCTATTACTGGCTTAAGATGGCCTTGATTCACTCCTTCCATTATTCTATGAAGTTGTTCAGCCATTGCTTCTTCATTCTTCCATGTCCCCATATGGACTCCAAAGACGCCACGATTTCGAGTCATCAACCTTAGTGCGTCGAATTTAGGAGTTTTTCTCAATGCAAAGAAAGCTTTCAACAATGAACGCTTAGATGTTGGTGCCGCAGCAGATAGACCGTATGTGTACAATCGTCCACCCTCTGCAAGACAACCTAAACTCTTGGTCAAATTGTCACCGCCAATGGGATCTAGAATATGATCAACACCCCTACCATCTGTAGATTCTTTGATTACCTTGCTAAAATCCTCATTATGTCTGTCAATAGCAATGCCACCGAATGATTTGATGATCTCTGATTTGTGGCCTGAAGCAGTAGCCCAAACCTGCTCTATTCCCGCCCATTGACAAATCTGTAATGCAGCAGTTCCAACACCACCTGCACCACCATGAATTAGGACAGTTTCACCCTTCTTTAGATGGCCTAGATAGTGAAGCATGTGGTGTGCTGTCAAGTAAGTTACAGGCATCGCTGCTGCTTCATCAAGACCCATAGAATCCGGTATTGGAATAACTCGAGATTGCTTTACAGCTACATGGCTGCACTGACCCCCAGTAGGCATTGCTGCAACGACTCTCTGTCCAACTTCAAGATTGGTTACACTCGGGCCTAAAGAATGAATTTTTCCACTGACTTCGTAGCCTGGAGTGAATGGAAATGGTGGCCTTGGTTGATACAAGCCTAAGCGCATTAGAGTATCTGCAAAGTTGATGCCTGCATAGTGTACTTCAATACATACTTCGCCTTCTTTAGGAACTGGCATCTCAATATCTTGAATCTTCAAGACAGAGGGAGACCCGGGCTTTGTAATCGATATGCAGTAAGGCATATTGTAATGTTTGAGGTATTTCTAATAAGGTTTTTTAGGGCGTCCTAAATTAAAATACTATTCACTCTTCGGCCCAAATGAGCCGCATGACAAAGATCACTGTACTGTACGGAACTGAAACTGGAAACTCGGAATTACTCGCAATGGACATCTGCAAAGCAGGTGAAAATTCAGGACTCGTTTGTGAACACTTGGGCATGGAAATTATTGACAGTTCAGACTTCAGCGACATAGAAAATCTGTTGATTGTTTGCAGTACATGGGGTGATGGTGAGCAACCTGATAATGCGATTGATTTGTTTGATCATGTTGAAGGACTTGATGAAGGAGAACTTCAGAACATGAAATTTTCAGTTCTAGCATTGGGCGATACAGCATTTGATTTATTCTGTGAGGCGGGTAAAGAATGGGATCGTGTACTAGAAGAGAAAGGTGCAACTCGAGTTTATGACAGAGTTGATTGCGATGTCGATTACGAAGATGATGCGGAAGAATGGATTGAAAACGTAATCGCTATCTTTGCATGAAATTTAATCTTCGTCTTGGGATTTGTACTCGGTAACTCTAATTCCTAAACGCCCTCTTATTGCGGGTCTTTGCATGATTTTTTCATACTTGGATTCAAATGCAGATTTCAAATCTATTTTCATTGCTAATGAATGCCCCATAAGTAAAATCAGAACATCAGCCATCTCTTCAGCACATTCTTCGATTGGTTTTCCCTTAGTGACTGCTGCTGCTAACTCTCCTAATTCTTCTACGGTTAATGCGATTCTATAACCCATGTCGTGCCCGTTATTTCCAGCGAAATCATGCTTGTGATGGAATGCAGCCACCTTACGCATCATCTGGCTCCATTCATCATCCTCATCACTTGCTAACCAGTCTTCAACACTGCGCCCCATATGTAGGGCTTGTGCATACGAAAGTTAGTCATTGCGTGAATGCTTTGATACACGCAATAACAGGGCCGAGCTTTGATTCTGCTTTTGCTGAAACTTCTGAATGGTCCAAGTCCTTACTCGAGTCTCCAGGTTCCCGACCTGCAGCCCAATTACTAGATACTAGGATCGCTGCATATGGAATTCCCAATTCTACTGCCAATTTACATTCTCTAGGCATAGTCATTCCTACAACTTCACCACCCAGTTTTTCGATTGCATTTATTTCTGCACTAGTTTCGAAATGAGGGCCTTGTGCCAACCAATAAGTGCGAGCCAATTCAACTCCAGGTTGAAGTTTTGTCAACACTTGATGCAACTTTTTGTTCATTCCAGAATCGAAGGGTTCAGTCATCGAAGTAAATTGCGCATCATCTTGGAAAAAGGACATCTCAACTCCTGTGAAATCGATATATTGGACCGCATATCCTACCGTGCCAGGAGGAAAATCTTCAGGGATGGTTCCCACTGAACATACAGCAAGTATTGCGTCAACTCCAGCTCCATACAAAGCCTGAATATTTGCTCTGTGGTTAATTCGATGAGGTGGTGTAATTCCATCCCCGTGGTGTCTTTCAATGAAAATTAGTTCATCAGTTCCACTTGTTACACATAGCATTGGAACTGGACCATAATCTGTCTGCGCAATGATGTTATCACTACGTGAAACTTCAATCTCATCAGTAGCAAGGCTTGTCATTGCCGTGCCGCCAATGACACCCAAGCGCATCATGTTTCAACTCACTCAAGAAGACGAGCAACAATATCTGCCTTAGTACCAGAACTTGCTACTCCTGCAGCCTTTGCTCTTTCTACTAGCTCATCCTTCTTCAACTTCATCAAAGATGCTTCAGATTCACCGGACGGTTTTTCCACTGCTTCTTCCACTGCTTCTTCAGCAGCAGGTTCAGCCTCTTCTTCAGCAGGTGCTTCAACATCCTCTTCCGAAGGTGCTTCAACAACTTCTTCTTTTTCAGAGATTGATTCCATAGCCTCTGCAGCAGCCAGAAGATCTCCTTCGCCAGAGTTGTCTTCTTCTGCGGCTTCTAATGCAGCAGCCTTCTTTGCCTTCAATTCAGCCTCTTGTCGAGACTCTTCAGCATGGATTTCGTCTAGAGTTGGACCCTTCTCAGTCACAACACCGGTCTGCAATAATTGGCTCTTGCGAATTACGACATTTCGGCATGGGTAGATTGACTTGACCGCATTTCTGATTTCAGTTTCTAAGTCTCCACCAAGCATTGCTTCTTGCAATTTTGAGTATGTTGACTTGGAAGCAAATGCACGGATTATTTCACTAGACTTAGCACGCATAGCTTGCTTAACAGAGGTCTGGCATCTGCGTTCTGTAATCATTAATGGCTTCATTCTGACTAAGAAACCGTCTGTTGTGACAACATCAACTACATCGTCAATCTTTCCACGATATCTACGAATTTGACGGCGGGTGTGATCAGATTGGTGTGCATGTCCAACGAAAGTAGTCAAAGCGTCTTGCCCGACTACTTCTGTAACACGGAATCTAAGTAGAACATGCATTTTTGTGAAGTCGCCACTGAATTCTTGCTGGGTCATTTCGTATACTCTGCCCATGATATGTTCATCAGTCTCTCCGATAGTTTCTCCTATTCGCTTGAAGTTCCAAGGGTGTCGTGGTGCACGGATTGTGAACCATCTTTTGTTCTTCCACTTATCACGCTGCTTACGTGCTGCTGCACGTGCCTTTGCACTCAACTTCTTTGCCATACGGATCAACTCTCAGATTGCGGGGGCTACCCCACTTGCAGCCTTCCGACCAACACGGCCTATATGAAAGGGATAGATGAGCTAAATTCCACCCCTACGGGGTGTCCTCACCAGCCTCTTTGGTCTAAACGGACTTCAAGAGTCTCTAGTTCATCCCCACGCATAGGTGCACCGGCCATCATCCCCATAGCTTCAGCAACCTTGTCTGGATCATCATAGTGTGCTGTTGCCAAAACAATAGCATCAGCCATTGTCATTGGATCTTCAGACTTGAAAATACCAGAGCCTACGAAGATACCATCAACACCCATTTGCATCATTAATGACGCATCAGCAGGTGTAGCAATTCCACCAGCGCAGAATGTTACTACAGGTAATCTGCCCATTTCTGCAACTTCAACTAGAATATCACGAATGCTTCCATGCATTTCATCATCTATCTCACCGAATGGAGTGATGTTGGATGTACCTGGTAGATTACTAGATTCTGCTAATACTCTGTAACGATCCATTATCGTGTGAGCAGCAGTATCTAATCCAGAATCGTCCAAAGTTTGCACTTGACGGATTTCTTGGTCAATCAATCTAGCATGTGTGACTGCTGCAACGACGTTTCCAGTACCTGCCTCACCTTTAGTTCGGATCATTGCGGCACCCTCATAGATCCTCCTGACCGCTTCACCCAATCCAGTTGCACCGCAAACGAAGGGTATGTCATGTGCATTCTTGTTAATGTGGAAATAGGGGTCTGCAGGAGTGAGAACTTCAGATTCATCCACCATATCAACACCCAAAGCTTGCAGGACTTGAGATTCTGCCTCATGTCCGATTCTTGATTTAGCCATTACTGGTATAGAGGTACAATCGATGATGCCTTTGATCATGTCAGGATGTGAGGTTCTAGCAACCCCTCCTGCTTTTCTGATATCAGCAGGAACTCTTTCAAGAGCCATGACTGAGACTGCACCTGCTGCTTCGGCCACTGCGGCTTGATCAGGTGTGACAACATCCATTATCACTCCACCTTGAAGCATAGAAGCAAAGCCACGCTTGAGTAAATCATCGGAGTGGCGCAAAGACCCAATATCGGGATTAGTATTCATTGGCATTAAACCCCCCTGTGGGATTTACTTCAAGAAGATATGTTATGTTTCACGATTTAATCGCCGAGCACTGGAGTGTCTCCAGTAGCAATTTCAGCATCTTGTGATTCTTCTTCATTACGGTCAATCCATTCTTCTTCTTCATCAGGAACTTCTGTATCAGCAAATATTGCATCTACAGGACACTCTGGGACGCATGCTCCACAATCAATGCATTCGTCTGGATCAATAATTAGGTAAGTATCTGCTTCTCTGAATGCTTCTACTGGACAAACCGCTACACATTCTTGGTATTTGTGATCTACACATCCGGAGGTTACTACGTGAGTCATATGGCGCCAACCAATAACCTCTCAAGGCTTTAAGATATAATGGCTTGCTAATGCTCATAATTTTTAGGGCAACCTAATTCAGTACACCATTTATGGCCACATCAAGAGTCTCATTACCGAGAGTAAATGCATCTTGACCAGGATATACTTCCAATTTTGCACGACCTTTGATTGTCCGTCGCTCACCAGGAGAAGCAAGCACTACTCTTCCAGCAATTAATTCAAGCAAGTCCAGACGAATATGTATTACATTTTCATCATCCATTCTAACCGAGAGTTCAGATTTTAGTTGCTTTAAGACATCTAATCCTAAACGAATCAGAGATTTTGTGGCCTGACCTCGGCGCTTGAGTTTTGCAGAAACGATGTGAATCGCTGAACCATGATATGAATTCATTCGCTCTATCTCAACTGCATCTTCATCACCGACCAGCCATGAAAGAGCAGCGGCATGGATGTACTCATCTTCAAGACCACTTGCAGTGGACTGCCAAGACACATGGTGTACTCCCATGAATATGCCTAATCAGTGATAGATGATGAGCATTGTCAATCAAGGGGGTGGTCCACGCCTTCTTCTCCAAGAGTCCATCTCAGAGTTTTGATGACCCCATCGAGGGCTTTGTGATTTCTTGCGGCTTCTTTCATTCCGTCTCTATCACCGTCTTTACTACACTGATCGAACCATTTTTTCCACTGGTCTCTCCTAGCAACAGCTTTGTCCAACATTTCTTCGATTTCAGTCCAAGAACGGTCGTAACTTCGTACCGGTTCACGTCCACCTTCGGTGCCCATGAACATCTGCGACAATCTGAGGTATAAGAAGCAGACGCCGACTTGTAACTCAGCGTCTTTCATTTTCTAAATCTATGACGATGTGATTTCCATCACCTATCACACAATTTAGAATCCTAGAATCAACAATAGAATTTTCACCAACAATTGATGATTCAGAGACGCCATTAACTCTGGAATTCGACATGATTACTGAATTTACAACTGCACCATTGACTGCTGCTCCCGCCAAAATAATCGATTTTGAAATATGGCCGCTAACCGATGCTTCACTACTGATGAATGAACCATCAGGAAGAACTTCACCGTCTGGCATCGGAAAGGGCAAGTCTGCTCTTTTCTCTACCAATGCCATTTGTGCATTATGCAATTCGAAGGGATGTCCTACATCGAACCAAATTCCGTTGACTGTCTTAGCATACATTGGCCAACCTCGGGACAAAACATCTGGAAACAACTGCTTGGAAAAATCATATTTTTCGCCGCTAGGAACCAACTCCATTACTTCTGGCTCAATAATGTATAAACCCGCATTAATCAAATTGGAAAAGGCCTCTTCAGGAGTTGGTTTTTCCTTGAATTTTGTGATGTATCCTTCTGAAAGAGTTGAGTCGATTTGCCCTTGATTTTCTTCTGACAGACCCACTATTCCAAATTCGGTAGGATCTTCAACTTGCCATAGAGCCATTGTTACCTTAGCACCCGATTTGCGATGCGAATCCAACAAATCTGCTACATCAAAAGATGCTACAGAATCTCCTGAACCAACCACAAATGTTTCAGTTAGTTCATCTGAAAGTAACTTGACACTACCTGCCGTACCCATTGGAGAATCTTCTTGGTTGACCCTACTAGGAGTATTCCATGAATCAACATGAGAAATTAATTGTTCACCTTGATATCCAGTAGTAACAACGATTTCCGACATTCCTGCTGCAACCATTGCATCTTTTACATAATCTATAACCGGTCTGCCAAGTACTGGAACCATGGGTTTAGGGCGATTAGTAGTCAATGGCATTAGACGGGTGCCTCGGCCCCCGGCCATAATAATGCCAAGCAGATTCTCACTTCCTTCCACGGGAAGCAGTCATATCGATTCGACGCATTCCTTTCTTCTTGTTTGAGCGCCCTTTCTTGACATCAACGCCTGCTCTGTCGCCAGACATTGTCCCTCCAAATGTAAGTGAGCCTGCATTAAGCAAATGGTCAACCATTGAATCTGCAACCTTTTCATCTTCTGCTCCCGTTTTCATTTCTTTAGAAACAGACGCATTGTGGTCAGTAATCCATGATTCTCTCTCTTCACGAGCAATCTTCAACTTGTCACGTGCTTCATTGACTTCCTTCATCATTTCAGTAATCTTGGAATGAACTTCATCGGCCTTTTCTCTGCAAGCCAAGAACTCTTTGTGGAAGCGGTCTCCTTCTCCCTTCAGGAAATCACGGTGAGCAAACAATTCATCCAATTCCTTACTCATTCCCTTTGCTCTCTCTAAACAATCCACGAATTCCTTGTGAGCAGCATCTGCTTCAGCCTTCAACTGAGTAATTGCTTCATCACGATTAGACAAATCTACTTTGATAAGTTGGAGTTTCTCAACTTCAGGTTCCAACTCCTTCATTCGACGACGCATGTTTTTGATCTTCTCCATGGTCTCCTTTTCTTTCTTAGAGGACATTCCTCCACGAGTTTCATAGGTCTTTTCCATATTGTCAACTTCGCTTGCTAATTTGTTGAATTCGAAAGATGCGGATTTCTTGTCATTTCGGTCCCCGCGTTGCGCCTTTGCTTGCCCAATCAAATCGCGAATTTGCGCTTGGATAGCATCTCTTCGCTTCTTGTGAAGATTTTGCTCAGCTCGAATGGCCTTTACTTCAGCGACAGACATATCCAACTTTTCACGGTGCTCTTTGTACTGAGATTGTATTGCATTTCGCTGCTCAGCGAATCGCTTACCTTGCTCATTGTGATTATTTCTAGCATCACGTAACTTGCGAACCTTTGCCTCCATCTGATGTAGATGGTCTCGCAGGTCTGTATCCGGACTGTTTTCCTGAGTTTCAGGTGCGGTCATGGTTTCTGCGACAGCATATTGGATTTCAATGCTACGATTATAAAATCGAATCAAGCAACTGCCAAAACTGCCATCAATTGGAAGATTATTGAACCTGCTAAACCGATGCTACCTACGAGGTAAGAGGTCAATGAACTGGTATTCCTTAACCAATTAACAAACTCTGGCCGGACCCTAACATTGATCTGTCTTCCGACCAATAAATCACCGCTTGTATTCTCCAGCCTAACAGAGACGCTGGCTTCGCCAGTTCTTTCCGGAAGGAGAGTTTGCCAAGCGATAATACCGTCTCTCAATAACCCAGACATCCTGCCAATGATATCATCATCGCCATCACTAGAAATGGGGACTGCTTCATCTGGCCACCATGATTTCTCTCCTGGTTCAAGATTATACCGCAATGCTAGATCATGAGGTCTAAAATCAGGCGAGTGAACTCGTAAGACAACCTGTCTCTCCTTATCAGACAAATTATGTATGTAGCAAAACAAACTTGCTTTATCTGTAACAATATTTTCCAAATCAACATCGAATAATAGTCCATCCATGTCAATTTTATTACCAGCTGACATATCTTGTTCCAGTCTTTCAATTAATCTATAGAACGCAGGGTTTGTTCTTATTGACCTAGCAAATAATGAGTCCCATAGTCCTTCGTTGAATACTTCATGTTCGAGGATTGATTTCACACCTTTATCAGTTAGAATCTCACCCAGCTCGATACTAGTTGTGCTACGATCGATACTGCCTTTGTATCTCCTGTGCATCAACATCAAGAACTTTTCACGACCGTATTCGCGATTTATATCTTTACGCGAAAAGGATTCGAAATCCTGCAAGAAATCTTCAAACTTACTTCTGAGCAATGGATCCATTTGTGTACGAAGCATCTCATTGAAAGCTAAATCTAGAGTAGAGGGGTGAATCGGTGCAACGTAAGCAGACAATAATCCATCATCTGTAACCATATTGAACTTGAGATTTCTAGTTGACAAATGTTGGCCGATGGCTATAGTGACTAGAGATGCACTAGCAAGAAGTCCTCTTTGTGCCATTTCTGAATCAGATTCTAGGAATGCAACTACTCCTGAAATAATAGTTGCAACAATTCCCATCGATAATGCAGTGGTATGACTTGCCATAGTGCGAGATATTAATCCATCAACTGAAGAGTAACCATGCATGCTCGTCACTGGACGGTGAGATTCCGCAGCGGCAAAAACCTCTGCACGGAACACTTGCCTAGTCAATTTGACACGGAATCTATGCAAGTACAGTCCAGCACAAAATCCGATCAATATTGTTGACGAAATTAATGTGAAACCTGTCGATAAATCGAAACCTACTGATGGCTCAATATTATCTAGCCACCATGATGGGCTAACTCCTTTGTAAGCCCACGCACCGAAAAAGAACAACAAAGAGAATCCAGGCAACAGCATTACCAATCGGATTCCTTCAGTTAAGAATTGGCTGTCAATCCCATGAAACTTCTCTTCTTTGGAGCGAAGTATATCTAATTCTTCGGCCAATCATACACACCTCAAAATAATTTTTTCAGCTAAACTCTCTGTAATCTGGAGAATCTTACCATCGCACAAATAATCTCCACCCTTTGTTCTAACTATGTCTCCTATTTTGACTCCACACTGTTCTAATACGTCTCTTTCGTCTGAAGTTGTCAAAATCAGAACTATCTCTCCCTGCTTTGAATCTCCCAAACTAGCTAGCGATGAAAGAAGAGGTTCAGCCTCTAATTTATGAGCAATCCTTGAATTCGCAGGAGGTATGTTTCTGCCAGAGGGGTCTAATGTAGGATTCCCTAGCAGTAATGAGATGCATAATTCAAGATCATCATTGAATGCGTGTTCGAGCCTACAAGCGGTTTCATGCACGTCACCCTCAAAGGGTAATTTTGTAAGAAGTACTTCTGCAAGACGGTGTCTTCGCTTCATCATCATTCCGTGTTCCAAACCTTTCTCCGTTAAGCGAGTGCCTTTGTATGGAACATAGTCTACAAAGCCGTTCTTTGCTAATCTTTGCACCATTTCGGTAGCAGAGGCTGGTGAAACATCAAGATAAGTTGCTAGTTCACCATTTCGAACTCTGGCGCCGGGGAATTTTTCATGAAATTCGTACAGCGTTTCAAGATATTCGTCTTCATACTCTTGGAAATGTCCAGTTACCATATTGCCACCTCATTTTGCCCTTGCTTCAAAAATTGTTTGACAGGCAGGGCACTTTGCTTTCGCTGGCCTCCTGTCGTATGGTACTTTTAACTTACGAGCACATTTTGGACACCCTAGGATGTCATCACTAGAAGAAGACCACAAGGATTCTGTTTCGTTTTGGTTATCCTCAACAGCCTCTTTCTTTGAAGTCTCCTCCAAATCTTCATCAGTTTCAGATTCTCCTTCAACATCAAATTTAGTCTCACATTCAGGACAGCGAACTCCTCCAGTGTAAGTTCTAGGGACATTTAATCTGCGATCACATGTAGGGCACGCTACTTCCACCTTTTCATCCTTCTTCGGTGATTTTTTGACCTTCTTTTTCTTATCTTTTTCATCTTTAGGTGAAGTCTTAATTCTAATTGCAAAAATTAAGACCATTCCTAGAGCCAAACCTCCGAGAATACCACCCCAAGGTATTGAAAATTCTTCTTCGGATGACTCTACAACTTCCGATGTGACCATCACTTCATCGCTTACTGTTTGTCCATCTACATGCCAATAAACAATAATTTTGACATTTTCACCAGAAGGCCAAGTTACTACAGTGTTTGAATCCATAGAATTAGATGTTAATTCTGGACTGATATCTGAACCAAGAATATTCCCGTTTCCATCTGTAACCACAATCTGTCCGGGAGGAACAATTCCATTGCCAGTTTTAGCTAGTGTATAGGATACCGTGACCTTTGAATTCTCAGATGGTACTTTTGGCCCAGTTGATGGATTCACAGTAATTTGAGGCGTTATTGAAAACTGAGGTAAATCAAATTCGTCTTCTGTATACGAGCCAAATCCGATAGTCCAACCACTTTCAGAGACTCCGGCAAATACTTTCTGACCATCTTGGAATCCAATATTCATAGAGCCATAGGTTATACCTGGAAGTAAATTCCTTTCTTCAAAAACCCTCTCGCCTTTCAAACCGTCTTGGATGACTCCGAAATCGATTATTGCCAACCTTTCACGGCCATCAGATAAATCGACTGACCATGCGATTTCAATTCCCTCATCAACAATTTCTACACTTTCAATCTGAACTGAGATGACTTGAGAAGGTTGTACTGGAATCTGAATCGAACCAGAAAGGTTGGAATCTACTGCGCCATCTGGGCTAAATACACTCCAATTCACAATATGATCGCCGGCCGTTGTGAATGAAAACTCATGACTAACCTCCCCGGCCTTTCCTTCTTCTAGTGTTGTTGAAGAACCATTAATTGTGATTCCATCGATTTCGATTTGCATCATAGCACTACCAATCGCGTCGCCTTCATTTCTAAGAAGCAGCGATAGTGTGATTTCGTCGCCAGCGTGCCAAGGACCACCGAGGAGGGAAGGTGTTGAATGCCCAGCCCCGATGAATATTGCTGATGTCATGGAAATTGTTTCGGTCGCGTTGATGGTTGTGCCAGTTCTAGCGCCTTGAGTAGTACATACTAAATCACCAGGTTTTGCTGGAATTGAAAAGGTTGAGTTATTGGTGCTTAAAGGTACAATTGAAACATTTGCCATGAAAACTTGTTGACCATCGAAAAAGCAAACTAGCCCGCCATCAAAACTAGATTCGCCCGAATTATATGCCGAAATATTCCATGAAATTTGCGACCCTGGTTCGGGTTCATTCAAACTATCTAATTCAAGTGTAATCGAAGGCAATGGGGGTGGACTAACATCGAATTGTCCAGAATATAGCTCGTCACCAGAATTTGTATCAGAAGGCCCGATTAAAGTTGCATTAACAAAATGAGTCCCTTCTGTAACTTGGCTAGTCAAGAATGAATGAATTTGAGTGGTATCTCCACTAATGTTTACGACTTGTGAATCAATATTCAATGAGTCAACTGAAAGTTCAAGAGTCCCATTCCAAGGAACATCTCCATCATTAATTACCGGCACGTCTATCCTAACATAATCGCCATCATTTATTGTCAAATTACCAGAATCTAGTCCTTGAGAATCAACCGGATTGAATATTGGATTGCCAATGGAAATATCAAGAGGTCTTAATCTCTGAATAGTAGTGTGATATGTTGTCCATTGGTCTTGCCCTGGAGCACCGATATCCCCTGACAGAATTATGGTTAGATTCGATAAGCCCAGCGGAGCGTCGCCTAACATGGTCTCGACATAGTAGTTCACACCATCATCAATTAGGGCATTTCCACTATCGGAATCAATCAAAGTACCATCCATTCCGGATAGAGAAACACTCCAATTAACCGATGCAGAATTTGCACCCCCGACTCCAACTAATGTGATGTTCACATTTACCGGACCTTCCCCCATTTCTCCGCTGCCGACAACTGATACTGAATCTATTACGCCGCCACTACTTTGAACCGATGGAAGCAGAGCCAATGACAGCAATAATGCAACCAAGACGGCTCGTCGCATGTAATACCCTCGGGGCACGGGGGTTTTTCACATTCACCCACCCTATAGGGTGGGTCGTAGACTTTATTGAAGTGAGGAGGGTGGCCGCACTGGTTCCAATGGATGCAAACGACCTTCTCGCGGTTTCTCCGAAGCTTCTAGCCCAAGCAATTTTGCATAGAAGAGAGCGCCTTGCTGAAATTATTCCTGATGATTTAGAGGAAAGAAAAGAGGAATTGATAGATGCTGAGCCAAAAGCAAAATCCGCCAGAGAAGAGAGAGATAAAGTCAACACAAAAGTTGCTAACCTCAAAAAAGAAAGAAACTCCGCTCAGAAAGAAGCGCGTGAGTTGTTCGAGCGAGCAAATGAAATTCGAGAACAGTTAATTGCAGAAGGGGGAATGAAAAATCCTGATCCAAAATGGGCTAAAGACAAATTATCTACAAAACTTCAATCTCTTGAGAACCAGCTAGAAACTAGTGCTGGAACACACAAAACAGAAGAGAAATTCATCAATGAAATGAAGAATCTAATCAAGGAGCATGAAGAGTGGGTTGAGGAACGAACTGCTTCACAACCTTTAGTCAAAGAAATGAAAGATGCAAGAACTAAAGCCCGTAAGTTGCTGGATTCTGCTCAAAAAGCACATGATGCAATGGTAGAATTAGCTCAATCAAATGAAGAGATGCATGAATCTTTCATGAAATGGGAAAGTGCTAGAACACGAGCAGAATCTCGTACAACGCGCCTGAATAACGCTCTAAAATCTAGCCAGGATGCTTTAGAATTCTGGAAGGAAAGAGTTGAGAAGGATGATTTTGATGACTTACTAGTTGATTCTACACGTGTCAGGGGCGGCGGACAATCATCCAAAGCCATCGCTAGAAATAGAAAAAACGAGAAAGAATCTCAAAAAAACAAATCTGCCGGGGTTGAGGAAGAATGAGTGATAGGTGCGAGGTCACTGGCCTATCTCAGGAAAACATGAGAGTTTTCCAGTATTTACATTCACACATAACTGGAACTCTGGAGATTCCCGAACCATCTCTAGAGGCTTTATCTGGGTTCAACAAACCATTGCAAAATACAATCTCAAGCCATGCCATTCACAATAGTGAAGTTAAGCGTAAAGAGAGTCTTTACAACCATCTAAAAAAGAGCATTGCTTCTAAATTCGAAGGCTCAAAATTATCTGTATTTGGATCTGCAGAAAGTGGTTTATCATTAAAGGGTGGAGATTTCGACCTATGTTTAGAAATTTCAGATGCAAACGAAAAGAAAATTCTGAAGAAAATAGGTGGCATGCTGCGCGGCCAGGGTATGGAAGAGGTCAAGATAATCACCGGAGCTAAAGTACCAATTGTCAAATTTATTGACCCTCGTAGTGGATTACATGTTGACATATCAATTAACAATTCACTTGCACTACATAATACACGCTTACTTTCAAGTTACGCTAAATCAGATAATCGTGTGAAAGAATTGGCAATTTGTGTAAAACATTGGGCTCTTCACAGGAATGTTTCAGATTCAGTAAATGGAACTCTTTCATCTTACGCTTGGTCAATCCTGGTCATCGACCATTTAATTGAGCAAGGAGTGGTTGCTAATCTTCAATCCGGAGATGATAGAGTGGTTATCGAATTGGAAGATTCAGAGTTTGACATTACCATTAACATGGAGAACCAACCTGAAACCAAATCAGATGCAGACATTGCAAGCCTCTTACTTTCATTCTTCACAAGACTGGCAACAATGGATTGGGATAATTCCATCATTTCAATTAGAAATGGTGGACCGATTGCTAGAGATGAAAAGGGCTGGATGAACGAAGATCCTAGTGCCTTGGATATTGTGAACAGCGATAAAGAACATCCTCCAAGAATGGGAGAGCATCATTTAGCAATAGAAGATCCGTTCGACATAGACCATGATTTAAGTCGCGTAGTACGTGCAGAGGGTGAACTAAGAATTCGAAATGAATTATTAAGAGCAGCTGTTTTATTTGGTAATGGTTCAACTTGGAAAGAAATTTGTGAAACTATTGAACCTGAGAGATTAAAGAATCTTGAACCCGTGGATATTTTCCATGACTTAAGAGATAAGTCAACTGAATCAGTTGAAAGTATGCTCGAAAAAACTCGTGGAGAGATGGACGCCCTCGATAGAAGAATTGACGCACTTGAAGTTGAGAGACAATCTAATCTTCGTATGGCTAGAGCAATGCGAGGAGTTATCGAAGAAACTTCGGATTTGAGAAAAGAGCACAAGGCTATTATTGTTGGATTGAAAGGCAGAAATGCAGAAATCGATGACATCAAGAAAAAGAGAGATAAAATCAACTCAGATGTAATCTTACCAATTCACATGATTGAAGATGAATTATCCAAGGTTTACTCAAGATTGACAGAAGAACTAGACATCCATCGTGTCCCGTCATTGAAGAAGGAAAAAGAGCAATTCTCTTGGTTCATGGAACTGCAAGCCATGCATGGAAAGGCTAGAGAAGCCAGTGAATTACATCAAAAATTCATCGAGTTAGTTAAATTGCAAAAAGAGGAAATAAAGAAACTCAAAATTTACGAAACTAAACACGATGATACAACTTCTAAATTACTAGAACAGGAGCCTCTACTAAAGGATAAAAACATCAATTCCAAAGAAGTTGGTTCCTATGATCGACGAGTCCAGAATATACAAAAAGCCCTGAGACAGAGACGTGGAGAAATGCACAAATTACGCAGAGAAGCAGGAAGACTAGATGCTTGGTTGCGTAAAAAGTCCAACCCTCAGGGTAATAGAGGCCGAGGAAAACGCAAGGGCGGTAAAGGAAAGAAAACACAAGAGAACTCGGGACCTATGACTCTAGGAGACATATCCGGATTATTGTCGGGAATGAGCGATGAATCATCATCTAAGAGAACCAGAAAGGTTAGTTCGAAGAAAGCAGGTATGCGAAAAATGGGCAACTTGTCTGCACATCGAGGCTCTAGAGGACAGTTCAAGAAGAAAGACTGAAATTGTTGTTACCAATCACAAAACAATGGATGCGAGATGGTGCCTAGGACCTACCCCTAAGTCACTAGATGATGCTACTGTAGAACTAGTCAAACAACTATTCCTAGATCAAACTGGAGAAAGATATGCAGGTGCATCTGTCAAGAGTTTGCCTATTCCAGAATGGAGAGGTAATCTTGTTCTTCTCGATGCCAATAATATGGTTAGAGGATTACTTTGGGCAAATAAATTCAATGCGAAGCGAGTTAGAGTAGTAGCTTTCGCTATTGATTCTGACTACAAGGGTAATGGATTCGGTGCACAGGCCTGGGACTACTTGGTTGAGGCTGCACGCAGTGATGGCCATTCCGAAATCCAATTAGAGGTACGCGGTGATAATCAGTTTGCGATTGAATTCTATAGAAGGAGAGGTTTAGAGATAGTTTCAACTCTAGAGGGATACTATAATGCAGGAATAGGCTACGTCATGCGTGGAGAAATTTGATGCAAATAGTCATGTCCTTCCAACGGTTGAAGGTGAATGTGGGAATCAAAGTTATTGCTGATCTTGTCGACGGAGAATGTATTTTTTCAGCTGCATTGATGGATGCTGATGGCTTTACAATTGAAAGAACTTCCAACCAGTTTAAGCCAACTGCAATGAATGAAATCTTAGATCTCAATCCAGATAGCGAATTGATAACTGTCGTTGGGGAAGAGTCAACGATAATCATCTCCAAACTCGAAACGGGCCATAGCATAGTAATTCAATGCCCTAATGATGGTAATCTTGGCAAAGCTAGGCTTAAATTATCTAAGGCTAAAATAGCAATTCTTCCATTTTTGTGAAGCCCTCCCGTAGGGAGGCTTCAAATGGGATAGGCCAGTCGGTCTGTCGCTGAAGGTACGGGAGTACAAGGCGAACAGGTGCGATGGATAATGGCTGAATTGAAGGACACTCTGGAAGAAAAGCGCAAATTGGTTAACCAAAAGGCGACGCAGTACCGCAATACTCGTGACGAATGGAACTCGAGAACAAAGGAACATACTGTAATCAGAAACGAACTGAATGCTGAAGTTCGTGAACTAATCCAAAATGTCCGCCAGCAGCGCGAGATTCGTGAACAAATGAACGAATTAGTGCGTGAAAAGAAGTCTGTTCGTAACGAAGCTAACAAGAAAGTCAAGAAGGCAAAATCCATGCTAGACTCTGAGCGTTCAGACAAGGACGAACGCGAGCCAGGCCATCGTGGTGGCCGAAGAGAGCGTAAAGTCACAGTTCATTCTCTCAAAAGAGAATTTGATAGACTAGACCGCGAAATGGAAATGGGTAAACACCTTGGACAGAACGAAAAGAAAGTCATGAAGCGAATGAAAGAAATTCGCTCTCAAATTAAAGACATGCAGGCATCTGAAGAATCAAACGGTGATTTGAAAGAGGCAAGAGGCATGCTCAAAGAAGCAATGGTCGAACAAGAAGATGCTCACGTTGAAGTCCAAAAGGCTGCAAAGGCTGCACAAGAGGCACACGATTTGATGCTTCAATGGAACAAAGAAGTGGACCGTCAAAGAGAACTGGCTGAAGATGCTCATCGTGAACTCCGTAAGTCGAAGAAGGAAGCTGACAAGGCTCATCATTTCTACATAGTTTCACTAAGATGTTTACACTCAATTCAGGATATTCTAAGAGCCATGCAGGGAACTGCAACTGGTGAAGGCCAGAGAGGTGCTCGTGGAGAAGTTCAAGACTTGATGTCTAAATTGATGAGTGGTGACACTCTATCAACTGAGGAATTGATGCAGTTGCAACGCTTTGACTAACTACAAAGGCCATCGAGTATTCCAATATAATCAGGGAGAGATGTATCATGATTGGTAAGGATGAAATCGCATCAATTATCGAAGACTATGATCGCCTGAAACTACGAGTCGGAATGACTGCTAGTCATTCAGCCCTGGACATATGTGATGGAGCGATTGAAGAGGGTTTTCCCACAGTAGCATACTGCCAAAAGGGCAGAGAAAAGACCTATTCTGAATACTTCAAAACTCAAAGAACCAGTTCGGGTAGAGTTCGAAGGGGAATGGTTGACAAATCAATCGTAATGGATTCCTTCAACGATGTAATGAATCCTGCAATGCAGAGTGAAATGCGAAAGAGAAATGTCGTTTACATTCCTAACAGGTCGTTTACATCATACTCTAGCATAGAAGATGTTGAGAACAGTTTCCANGTACCAATGTTTGGTTCAAGGAATATGCTCCGAATGGAAGAGAGAACCGAAGACCAAGATTACTACTGGATTCTTGACAAGGCAGGTTTACCATATCCTGAAGCTATAGAGGATCCCCAAGATATCGATTGTTTGGTAATCGTGAAACTTCATCACGCCCAAAAGAAATTGGAGAGAGGATTCTTCACTTGTGCTTCATACGAAGAGTATGTTGAAAAGTCTCAAACTCTCTTGAAAGAAGGTACAATTGACCAAGAGAGCCTTGATGGTGCAAGAATCGAGAGATATGTAATCGGTCCTGTATTCAATCTNAATTTCTTCTACAGCCCNCTTGAAGAAGACATGCCTAAATTAGAACTTCTTGGAGTAGATTGGAGATTCGAGTCTTCACTTGATGGACATGTCAGACTTCCTGCTCCACAGCAGATGACAATGCCAGCACATCAGCAAATTCCAGAGATGACCGTTGTAGGACACAACACTGCGACAATTAGAGAATCACTACTCGAGAAAGCATTCGAGTTAGGTGAAAAGTTCATCACCGCTTCCAAAGAACACTACGATCCAGGCATCATTGGGCCGTTCTGTCTTCAAACATGTATAGACAAAGACATGAATTACTCAATCTATGATGTTGCACCTCGTGTCGGTGGAGGAACAAATGTTCACGTTTCCGTCGGACACCCCTACGGAAACGCAACCTGGCGAAAGCCTATGTCGTCAGGCCGAAGGATTGCAATGGAACTGCGAAGAGCTGCTGAACAAGACCGACTACTCGAAGTTCTAACTTGAAGCCGATGTGATGGTAATGTCAGACGAGATGTGGATACTAATCTCATTTCTCGTTTTCATGCTCTTTTTTGCTGGCGTAGGTATAGCAAGCATACGTGTAAAGAAAGATACTACTGACGATTATTTGGTTGCAGGACGTGGTATGCACCCTGCTCTTGCCGCATTATCTGCAGTAAGTACATGGAACTCTGGATACATGTTCATTGGATTCATTGGATTCATCTTCCTGCAAGGATATTCTGCAATTTGGATTGCAGTAGTTTCAACAATCGGTCAACTAGTTGCTTGGATTTGGTTGTACAAGTATATCCAGAAAGAAGGTCAAGAGAGAAATTTACGCTCATTGTCCTCTTTAGTATCCAGCAAGAAAGGAGCACCTGAGGCGAAATTAGCGGCAATTCTTTCAGTGTTTTTCTTAGCAATCTATGCTGCTGCTCAACTTACTGCGGGTGGNGTTGCACTAAATTCAATGCTTGGTTGGTCNGAAATTACGGGTATACTGATTGGATTTGTTCTAGTCGTTGCTTACTGCTATGCAGGAGGAATCAGGGCCTCGATTTGGACCGATGCCGCACAATCCTCGGTGATGATTGTGGGTTCAACCATTCTATGCATTGTTGCATTGGGCGAGGTTGGAGGCTTTTCAGGGCTTCATGATAGACTAACTGAGATTGATTCAACCATGGTCAATGTGTACCCATCTGGACTGAAGTTCGGAGTAACATTGTGGATAGCAGCATTCTTCTTAGGNGGTTTAGGAGTTGCAGGTCAACCGCAAGTAGTATCTAGAGTTATGACTCTGAATGATGACTCAGATAGAAAACAAGCAATGGTTTGGTTCTTCGTCTGGCAGACTCCATTTATCGCTCTGATGTTCATTATAGGCTTAGCATGTCGAGCAATATTCGAGGGNACACTCTCAGCAGATGAAGCTGAATCCGGCCTACCCATGCTTGCGCAAAGTCTTGACCCTATTCTTGGAGGAGTTATTCTCGCTTCGATTTTCGCTGCAACTATGTCAACTGCTGACAGTCAAGTACTAGCATGTACAGCTGCAATTACTGATGACATCAAACCCGAGTGGAGTCAAGATCATGGTAAAACCAAGACAGTTACTATGGTAATCGCAGCATTTGCAACTGCTATTTCTCTTGTAGGTCAACAATTCCCCGGATTTGGCGACTCTGTGTTTGCTCTAGTTGTATTCGCNGTTTACGGCCTTGGAGGAATATTTGTCCCTCTTATCTTGATAAGAATGGCTGGCTATGAGCCTGATTCAAAGCATACAACTTCAATGATGATCGCCGCATTACTGGGAGTTCTCGTTTGGACTGTCCTTGGATTTGGTGAATATGTGTTCCCATCTGTACCAGGAATGGGTGCAGCATTTGCGGTTCACTTCGCATACTGTGCGAAAAGAGACCAATCAAATTCCTATCCATTTGGAAGGGTCAAAATACCTACCAATCAGATCTTTGCAGTAGGTGCATCTCTTGCGTTGATTTTTGTAGTTGTAGGCCTAGAAACATCTTACCAACAATTAGCACCTGACAATGATAGTTCATCAACTCCAGACNCGGATTCAATGTGGAATTTAACTGTTGAAGGTGAATGGATAGAGATTGATGAAACGATTTTGATATCTGACGGGGCAACAGAAACCTTCTATTTTGATGTACCTTCTGATGTAATTTCTTTTTTCTTCATGATTGTATACGAGGAGACCAATGAGGTCGGTGTTTCAACAGTATGCGATGACATAGAAACAAACCATGATATTTCAGAATTATCACCGGAATTTAACAATGGCGCTGGAATTAGTGATTTGTCAGGAAAGTTTTGCGGAATGAACTTTTTAGGCGAATTTTCAACAGTCCCAAACTTTGCCGAAAATGACACATATGAAAATCACACCAAACATATCGAGAGATTACAAGTTGAAAAACAGGATAGCAGTTTAGCAATTAATGTAAAAATTGATGTTGATAGAGGGACTCCATTAAATGGAGACAGTGGAGAAGAAGTTAGTATTAATTACATGTACTATAGATACATATCACACACTCTAACTCAGATTGAATGACATCCCTTCTTTGCCAACCTTCCAACCTAATTCGGTTACAGGAGTCTCATCTCTACATAGTGGATTAGTGTGATTCAAGTGGATGAATACTACTTCACCATCTCCTTCTCTTCGCTCACCTAACATCTGGAGAGTTTGCTCAACCGGAGGATGTGGAACTTTGCTTTGATCACGGTGCTTGAGTTCATCGGCACTGTAGAATGTACCATCGATTAGAGCAATGTCTACCTCAAAATGATTCAACCAAGCTCTCAAATCATGACCACGCAATGTCTCTTGCCATGTATCATGGTCTGGTAAGAATAGCAGTGTTTTCTCTGCCTTAATCAGATATGCATGCATGTCTGACAACTCATCGCGATGAGGGACTTCGATTGCTTCGACAATTACTCCTGGCAATTGATAGAGACTAGCAACTCTAGGGATGAATACTCCACCAGATAGTAGTGCAGACCAATGCGGAGTTCTCTCGATGAGATCCAGCATCATCTTTGAGCAATACAAATTGACACCTTTTGCCGCCATTGTTTCTTTTCCAAACAATCCAAGACCATCNACATGGCCAATGTGTGCATGAGTAAGAAAAACTGAGTCTACAGAATTACAGCCCCAGATTCTCAACTGGTCACCTAAATGACGTGTTGCCTCGAAAAGATGCCTACCTCCTTCTGCATCGGTTAATCCAATTGACACAGGATATCTTTGCTCCAAGTCAATACAGCAATCACATCCGACCTGTGGCACACCACCGTCTTGAGCCGAACCTAGTAGGACGACTTCAACCATTGATTCCAACCTCAAATCTTGCGAACCCATTGACGTGTGGTCGCATCACGCATGTACCATGCGCCGCTTGAAGCAGGATANTCTAGCCACTCATTACCATCGCTACGCATAGTTCCAACATCATACATTGTCGGANTTGCAGGTGCAGCAGGTTGTGGNGCAACTGCTTGATTTCCAGGTAGTGCTGCAAGATTAGGGGAAGCTGCTTGCACTACTGGCTGAGCACTTGGTTGCTGATACTGTGTATAGGCTGGTTGTGCAGTCATATCCGGCATAGCAGGTTGTGTAGCAACTGGTTGCTGGTATTGTGCATATGCTGGCTGAGCNGACATATCTGGCATTGCTGGCTGAGCGTACATATTGGGCATAACTGGTTGAGCTGACATGTCTGGCATGTTAACTCCTTGATTCCAATCCTTGTCTTCACCATCATCACTTCGCAAGCGTGTAATCACTAATCCAAGAATGATGAGAACTAAAATTACTCCAACGGAAATTCCGCCATATTTGAGGACACTACTNCCCGCCGATTCTTCAACTACTGCCTCACATCCGTTTTGCTTTGCTACACCTGCAACTTCAGGACACTCATCTGCATCCTTACCGTTAGGGTTGTCTCCGAATCCGTCTTCATCAGTATCATTCCATTGTGATGATTCCTCAGGGAATGCATCGATTAAATCTGCCCAACCATCGTTATCAGTGTCTATGCATCCTAAGATACCACCTTGGAAAGAATATCCTGCATCACTCACACATGAATCTGGGTTCGTACCTTCAGGATTGTCTCCATATCCGTCTCCGTCAGAATCTGCCCACTGAGTTGAATCACTTGGATTCCAATCGGTTCCTTTAGGTGGGTCTGCCCATCCATCACCATCAAAGTCAGGACACCCTTCCACATCCTCGGTTGAATTACCATAGAATTCTGGACAATAATCATATCCATCTGCAATCCCATCGCCATCTGAATCAAGATATTCGTTAGGGTCTGCTGGGAATGCATCCATGAAATTGGCCCAACCGTCTCCATCACCATCTGGACAACCAAAAATGTCGTTTTGCCATGAGTTGCCAGGCAAAGTTGGGCAGGCATCTTGGTCTCTAGCGTATTGATAATATTCTCCAGGCCAGTTTTCGTTACGATCTATCCAAGAAAGGTTTCCGTAATTGTCTCCAAAGCCATCTTCATCCCAATCAGACCACTGTGTGTCATCAGTCGGGAATGCATCAGCACCATCTCCAACAGACCAATCATCATCCGCAGAAGAATATCCGTCCATATCAGGGTCAGGACATCCATACCTGTCTAAAACCGAGGTGCCTGATACTGTCGGGCAGTGATCTGGAGTATTACCATCTTGGTTGTCACCATATCCGTCGCCATCTGTATCGATCCATTGAGTTGGTTCATTTGGTAAATCATCTTCAGAATCTGCCCATCCGTCACCGTCTGAATCTGGGCATGCTAGGGTGCCGCCCAAAGTGGAATTACCAGATGTATTTGGGCAAGAATCCTCTAGATCTGCCCAGCCGTCACCGTCACTATCAACGCACCCGGTGTATGACCCCATTGTAGAGGAACCTGCGACTTTGTTACAATCATCAGCTGCATCATCAAATCCATCTCCATCATCGTCATAATCCTCATCGGCATCTCTGCACCCATCACCGTCTAAATCGTTTGATGAATCTGAAACCCACCAGTTACGAGGAGGTGTGTAAGAACTCAAACAACCATCGTTGTCGTCCTCGACTCCATCATTGTCATCATCGTTATCTTCACTGGAGTCTTTACAACCATCGTTATCAAAGTCAGTAGTTGAATCGCTGGTCCAATTCCATGCGCCACCTCGAGGGCAGTCGTCACCTGAATTATCGGTGATTCCATCATTGTCATCGTCATAATCGCACTCGTCACCGTCTCCGTCTAAATCAGAATCAATTTGGAGAGGATTGTTAGTGTTAGGACAGTTGTCTGTTAGGTCATTCACACCATCGTTATCCTTGTCTGCATTATTTACTGGGTCAAGGGCCCATACGACTAGGTCTAGACCACCGCTACTTGTTACAGATTGAGTTCCTTTGTTGATCGTACTTTGGAATGAGCCAAATGCCGCAGGAATGTCGCTCATGTTAACTGCAACGCCAGCGAATAAATCATCAGCAGTACTACCTAGATTCTCGACCCAATCCCAATTACCATTCGAATCAAGCATCGCCATGTAGAGGTCTAATCCACCGTTAGTATTCGCAACATGAATCCCAAAGTCAGTGCTGGTTGAAATTAATCCACCAACAATGAAATCTCCAGTCGAAGTCTGAGCAATTGACGATGCTCTCTCTGTAGCACCACTACTTCCTGCGCTGGTAGCCCAAGATGTAGAGCCTGACTTTAGGACTTTAACGATGTAAGCATCTCCGCTACCCTTGTCAGATAGTGTGTTTTGATTTCCTGCATCCATTGAACCCAAGAATACACCTGAAACAATGACATCGTCATTCGAAGTAATTAACAAATCATCTGGCAAATTGATTTCAGATGCAGCGCTTGCGAACCCAGTAATACTCTGAGCAACACCAGATGGATTCCATTTGATCAGAATTGTATCACGTTGGCTAACAGCTTGGTATGTCATTCCATTCTCAGTGAATGTACCAGTAGTAGTACCAGCCTGCCAGATATTACCCATTGAGTCAACACCGACTGGACCGCCTTCATCATCACCGATTCCTCCGGCAGTAACCGCCCAGTTAGTAGAGCCTGAATTTCTATCTAATTCAACCAAAAATAACTCATCATCTGCACTTACCTCAGTGATTCCTCCAAAATCAGTAGACCCTTGATGGACACCTGAAACGATTACATTACCCGAGAATGTTTCAGCAACTCCGGTAATTAGGCTGAAATTACCTGTACCTCCAGCGGTGTTGAATGATGTTGCCCAAACCCACTGGCCAGTTGGGTCTATCTTTGCGATGAAGCCATCACCTGCACCATTCTGTGAGGTCAAAGCCGGAGACGAAGGTTGTGAACCAAATATCACAGTTCCAAAAATCAAACCTGCAATGTATGTGTCCCCTGCCATTGTAACTTCCATAGTTTGCAATAGTGTCAGTCCCTGTGTGGCATCTGGCATTACTGCCCATAGCCAGTTACCTTGTTCGTCCATAGCTGCAACATAACTGTCAGAATCCAATTGCCCATTGTAAGGAGAAGTGGCCTGTAGTTGTGTAGTCCCAAAAGTCAGAGAGTGCTTAGTATCTCCAGCAACAACCCAACCATTTGGTGTTGCGCCAATACCCGTACCGTTTACGTGGCCGGAAGAGGTACCTGCTCGGATCAGTAATTCTGGTTCTGAATTAGCAAAAAATTTGTTTTCAACATCATCCAATTCTACATTATTGGAGATAGGAATTAAACTTCCCAGCAGAACTGCGATGATTGCTATGCTCAGCATTCCACGTGTGCGCATGAGCAGTGGTCAAGATTGAAGGTCATGAATCCTTTGTTCAATAGTTCATGTGTAGCTTATTCGAAACGCCATCTAAAACCCATTCTGAACCTGTAGCATCTTCACCTTTGTGAGCAGGTACTAGCACTTCATACGTCAATACATTTGCCGTTTCCGAATCGAATTTCCACCAGCGAAGCAAATCTCCCATCCCATCCGAATGAGAACGCCTTTCAGATAATAGTTCAGAGAAATCAGGATTTTGATCTATTTCCATCTTGACATGATTCAGCATGGGAGAGCGCTCTAACAATTCCAATTCATGCAATAAATGTAAACCGCCACTGTTCAATACCCATCGGGTAATTTCATCTTCACCTGGACCTTTCAATATCCCTGTTACTTTGTGGAGCTTGGCGGGGATCAATACAGGCTTGGCCATCGAAACATCCAATCCTTTCTCATCTAAGAGCGAAAAATCATTTGATGGCTTGAGGGTAAATGGACCTGGTCCTGAGAAAATATCTGTTTCAATTTCTTCTTCTGAATCTAATTCTTCTTCTAAAATCTGTAGTCTGCCATCAATAACTGCATGCCCAATGAAGGCAGCGATATCATTCAGAGTCCAGATTACCAAATTCCGTCCATCCCTTGATGGAGCATCCTGCACATCGAAGTTGATTTTCCTCTCTGCAACTAGTAAGTGTTCACCCCTAGGTGCATCAAATAGCCATGATTCAACACCTGCTAAATCTAGAGGAGCGAAACCCTGACCAGTACCCCACAATTCCATTCCTTCTTTCATTCCAAGATTTGACTGCTCTGGAGTGACATCGAATAACCTTCCAAACCAAGAAATAACGCCAGGTGCAGTAAGAGGGGGAGAATTAGTGTCAATGCTGACACTCAATCTCCTTAGAACTGCGACCATATCAAGGGCCATGCACCCTCTAGGATGAAACCGTCTTTAGTTTCACTCTAGGTTACTGTTCAAAGTTAGCAAGTCTGAATCGCCTGCATCTATGACTGTGATAGTCGAGATGCTGAACGGCTTTCCAGATGCAACACCAAGGTCGCGGTTAACCAATACTGTTCGGTGCATAGTAACTTCTGGGTGCTTTGCAGCAAGTTCGTCAATATACTCTTGAGGGCAGTTGGCAGCTAAAACGATGCACTTAGCATCTCCCTTAGCACATGCATCAACTGCTTGTCGTTGTCCAAACAATAGTTTCCCTGTTGTACTTGCAATCTTTAATTGTCTACTTATATCCATTTTTCATTCCTCCACAATTTTGCTTCTCAATGTTGAATTCACTCTGGGATGTAATATAATTCCACAGATCCTGTACCAAGGCTGATTGGCTGACCAACGATAATGTTCTCAGCAACACCAGTCAGGTTGTCTCTCTCTCCGATAATACCTGCTTTCAGCAAGTGATTTACAGTAACTTCGAAAGCAGCACGAGCAAGGATTGAGTGCTTGGTTCCAGATACACCGTGGCGACCAATCGCACGAACTTCTCCTTCACTAGTCATTACATCAGAAACCATCAGCAGGTGCCTTACGTCAACTTCTAGACGTGCTCCGTCTAGAGTTGCTTGCAATTCATTGACGATTGCTTGACGTGCAGCCTCTATACCGAGGTACTCGTAAATCTCGATGATGTTGTTTGTGTAAGTTCTAGATCTGTCGATTCCTTCCATATCAGAAATTCTGGAAAGGTTACTTCCGATAGTTGATAGGTAATACTCGCCAGTCTTGTCGTCCAACTGAACATTTGCACGCTCAATATTTGGAACTCCCTTCAAACGCATGTCTCGAATCTTATCTTCAAGTTGTAATAGTTCAGTGTATGAAGGAGGATTCTCTGCTAATGTCTTCATATCATCTTCGGTTTGAATTCCAGGAATCAAAGTTAGGGTTGAAGGATTCTTCTCCTTGTCCGCTTCGACGTACAATCTTAGAGCACGCTCCAACTTGTCCTTGACTTCAGCAGGAGTCATTCCCTTCTGCTTTAGGTTACCTTTCTTCAACTTGAGAACTAATCTTCGTTGTGCAACGTCAGTATCAATGTCGGCAATGTTTACAGTAGTTGTAATTTCAATTGCTGCTGCCAATTTCTTAGCTGCGTCTGCAGACTCACTTTTGTCACCCTTTAGACGAATAGTCATAGTTGGAGTGTTTGGAACTTTACGAGCATCGACAATTTCGATAATTCTTGGTAAACCTTGAGTGACGTTAACTGTCGCAACACCCGCATAGTGGAAAGTACGCATAGTCATCTGAGTACCTGGTTCACCAATAGATTGTGCAGTGATAATTCCCGCAGCCTCGTATGGATCGATAAGGGCCATTTCTCTAGCCTTTCCAGCTTCTGCAACAAGTGCTTCCGCTTGCTTCTTGGTCAACTTAGCCATATCTCTGTTATGAACTGCTTCAGTCAAATCGTGAATTGTCTGCTGAGAGAACTTAATTCCCGCATTATCGGCTGCTGCATGAATCGACTTGAATACTGGATCCTCTGCTAGTTCATCGTCATAGATAGAAGGGATTCCCTCTGCATTCAACTCAGGAGTGTAAGGCTCCAATTCTTGAACTGTCTTTGCAGTACGGCGGCGACGGGTTCCACGGCGAAGACGAACAGATGTTGTTGCCGAGTTATCACTAGTTGCATCACGACTTGGTGATGCTGCACCAGAAATGATTCCGTGGATTCTTGCAGCTGTGTCAGAGTCTGTTTCACAGAATTGAGCAATCTCTTGCGCTGTTAGAATCTTTACATCGTCCCACTTTCTGTCGTCTGCCAACTTGTGAGCAAACTCTTCAGGAACAAGCATGTCCATCAATTTCTTCTTGGTTGCGCTCTTTACTACCATCAGAGATCACCTCCTGCTGCTGCTTCGGAATCACCCTCGTCATATCCAAGGTCGAATTCCTTGTCACCTCTGTCAACATAATCTTCATCCTTGACCTTTGTTGGACCGTCTGTGCCCAAGGCTTCATCGACTACTACATCGATGTTGAACGGCTTTCCGTGAACTCCACGGCTTGGATCGATTCCATCTTCTCCGTAAGAGAACTGAATAATTCTGTCAGCGGTGTTTCTGACTGACAACTTCTCGTCATCGAATACCTTCAGGTCATCCATTGCGTTAATCAGTCTTCGCTGCATGTAACCGGACTTACTAGTACGAACCGCTGTATCGACCAGTGATTCTCTTCCCGATACTGATAGCATGAAGAACTCTGTTGGCTCAAGACCACGCTTAAATGAAGAGGAAATGAATCCCTTCTCTGTAGCACCCAGTCCTCCACGCTTGAAGTGAGGAAGAACACGCTGGTGGTATCCACGCTCAAGACGAGCACCACGAACCTTTGCTTGCCCAATACTTCCTGCCATCATGGTCAGGTTATCCATTGAACCTCTTGCTCCAGAAATTGCCATTCCTACAGCAGCGTTAGAATTCCCAGGGTGGTTTAGTTCATCCTTAGCAACGTCACCAGCTGCTTGCTTACCTTGGTCTAGAATAACCATGATATTCTCTTCTAGTGTTTCCTTAGGAGTTCTTCCTGGTCTAGTCTCATACCCACGTCCATCCTTACCGAACTTCTCCAGTTCAGCACGAACCTCTGCACGAGCTTCAGCATTATGACGCTCGATTTCGCTTAATGCTTCAGCAGATAGATCTTCATCATCAATACCAGTAGTGAAACCTAGAGAAGTACACGCTCCAATTGACAGACGAGTGAACTCATCTAGGAACTTTGCACCATCAGATGGACCGTTTGTCTGAACAATTGCATCCAACAGCCTTCCATCTTCAGCACCGATTGCTCGCTTATCTAGAGTTCCGGATACCTTTCCTTTCTTGACAACTACATCGTCATTCGAACGGCTTCTGAAACGCAAGTGTATGTTCTTAGGAATAATCACTGAGACCAAATCTTCTCCGTTGAAGTATTCTCCTTTAGGGCCTTTGTGAACCTTAGGTAGTTCTCCGGTGTAACCAATGTTACCAAGCATCTCCAAACCATGGCGCTTGGAAATTTTAGTATCCGGCCTGGACAATAGATATGCTCCAGAAATGTGGTCGTGAATACCACCGATAACAGCACCTCCATATCTTGGAGTCAAGATATGTTCCTGAACACGCATCAAAATCTTAGCTTCTGCACGGGCTTCTTCACCCTGTATAACGTGAAGGTTCATCTCGTCACCATCGAAATCTGCGTTGTACGGAGTACATACTGCAAGGTTAAATCTGAAAGTGTGTCCTTCCATTACTCTAACTTCGTGTACCATCATTGACATTCTGTGAAGGGATGGTTGCCTATTGAAGATTACAACATCTCCATCGATTAGGTGGCGCTCTACTTGTAGACCTGGCTTAGGGTTGCCATTCATATCAACGGTTGATAGGCGGTCTTCAACACGTGTGCGCTCTCCCCATTCGTTGTCAGGGCTACCACAATGAGGACATGTTACCTCAAGGTTCTCAGGGAAGGCAGAGTCTGGGTTTGCCAACTCATACTTCCAGCGGTGATGTAGAACTGCTCTTGGGTCGTCCTCTGGTAGAGGGTTTCCATCGACATCTTCACCACGTAGGTTTGCCAATGTTGCAGTTTCGTCTATTGCGTAAGATACCATTTCTTCGCCACCTGCAACTGCCTCTTCTCTAGAAACGAATTTCTTGACTACGAGGCCAGGTAGGAAGTTAGGTGCCGGCATTACCGAATGCAGGTCGAATCTTTGAGTTGTCTCTTCCATACATTCTGGGTTGTGACATCTGAAACCTGCGTTGATTAGCCTACTTCTCTGATTGATTCGGACACGGCGCTTGTCACCACGGATAACATAGTTGACACCAGGGTGGACATCAGGTCCACGTAAAATCATCTGTCGCATTTGTTCACGGTTACGAGTTGTAACACGTATTGGAACAGTCAATTCCTTAGCAACCTTAGTTGGTACACCAACTTCATTGACACCTAGGTAAGGGTCTGGCGAGATAACAGATCTTGCACAGAAGTTGACACGCTTTCCAGATAAGTTGGAACGGAATCTTCCTTCCTTACCTTTCAAACGCTGAGTTAGTGTTTTCAAAGTTCTACCAGAGCGATGTCGTGCTGGTGGAATTCCACTTGTCTGGTTATCGAAGTATGTAGTGACGTGATACTGTAGAAGTTCCCAAAGATCTTCAACAATCAACTGTGGAGCACCAGCATCACGGTTTTCTCTAAGTCTCTGATTGATTCTTAATACATCGACAAGCTTGTGAGTCAAGTCGTCTTCTGAACGGTCACCAGAGTCAAGAGTAATCGAAGGTCTAACGGTAATTGGAGGTACAGGTAATACCTTCAAAATAATCCACTCAGGCCTGTTTTCCTTGTGCATACCTAGGAAGATAAGATGTTCCTGAGGAATACCTTGTAACCACTCGCGAATGTCACGAGCATTCAACTTTCTCTCAGTAGCCTTAGCGCCACCTTGAGCAATAATGTGTTCCTTGAATGTAGTAGGCTTGTCAAGAACAATCTTACCTTGTTGAGCATTACAGTGCATACAAATGGTTCTTTGTGTTGCCACTGTCTTCTTTTCAATTTCCTTGATAATCTTAGAGAATTCAGTAGAACCTACTCCGTGCTTCAAGATGATATCTTGAACTCTTCTACGGTAGTAATCTTGCTCGGATGGTTCATCTTCGTTAGCCATTCCTGGAGCTGTTCCACCTGCTTCGTGTAGCAAAATCTTACTACATGAGTTGCAAGTTGCCTTCAATGCGGTCTTGATCAGGTTAACGAAACCAATGTGGATCACAGGTAGTTCAAGTTGGATGTGGCCAAAGTGACCTGGACTTTCGTCATACTTACAGTTGTCAGTAGGGCAAAGAAGACCTGGTTCGATAACACCCATGTGAGGGTCCATCAAACCTTGGCGGTAAGCGTGACCATCGTCCTTGTAGGTGTCTGCGGTCTTGACCTCTACTGAAGACATCTTACGAATCTCAGTAGGGTCCATCAAACTAAAGCGGATACTTGCGATTCTCTTTGGAATCATTGTTGTGCTATTTCGGCTCATCTGCGGTCCTCCAGTTCTAGGCGCATTGCCACTCCGAGACTCTTCATCTCATCAAGTAGCAACTTGAATGCGTATGAGGTTTGTACCTTGTACACCTCTGCTCCATCACCATGTATTGGTGATACGTAAGTGCGTCGTTTCGGATCATACCATGCGATATGACCAGACTGAGCACAAACGAATAGATCGATTCCGTCAGATTCGTCCAGTAAACGGTCCTTGATAACCATCGAAGCACCGTGAGCAATCAAACAATCACGCTCCATTTCTCCGAATCTTAGACCACCTTGTCTTGCACGACCTTCCGTAGGCTGACGAGTCAGAATCTGAACACGTCCACGGCTACGAGCGTGAATCTTACCAGACACCATGTGGTGCAACTTCTGGTAGTAGATACATCCAACGAAGATTTCTGCAGGGTAAGTTTCTCCAGTCTCACCGTTAACCATTACTTCACGACCTGTGTGGTCGTAACCATTTCTTACAAGGCTGTCACGTAGACTTCCTTCTTTCTCTCCACGGAAAGCAGTTCCATCGATTCTGCGTCCTTCGAGAGAACCGACCTTTCCACCGATCATTTCGAGAACGTGTGCAACTGTCATCCTCGAAGGAATAGCGTGCGGGTTGATAATCAAGTCAGGTACAATTCCATCACGAGTGAATGGCATATCCTGTTCGTCAACGAGTCTTCCTATGACACCCTTTTGTCCGTGACGTGAAGCGAATTTATCTCCAACTTCAGGGACCTTGTGAGAGCGGACCATACAACGCACTAAGCGTCCGGAGTCAAGAGACTCTGTGACATACACATTGTCTACCCATCCTTTCTCACCATGACGGATTGGCATGGATGATTCACGTCTTTCTTGTGCTTGCAAGAACGCTCCAGCTCCAGTTTCTTCCAAGAATCTTGGAGGGCTGGTCTTTCCGACTAGTACATCTCCTCCTTCTAGGTACTTCTCAGGATGTGGAAGTCCGTCTGCTTCAAGATGGTCGTAAGATCCAACTGGTTTCAGACCCTTGACTTCTTCAAGTCCAGTACCCGGAATTTCGATTTCTTCTACTTGACCGCCAGGGAAACGGCGGCGTTCAGCGTTGTAAGTTCTGTTGAAAGTAGAACGGCCTAAAGCACGCTGAACGCTAGATCTGTTCATGATTACTGCGTCCTGCATGTTGTATCCGTGCAGACTCATTACAGCGACTATGAAGTTCTGACCACCAGGTCTGTCATCGAACTTTGTAGTGTCCATTGCTTGTGTGTGTGTAATTGAACGCTGAGGATAGTGCAGAACGTGCAACCTTGTGTCAGGTCGTAGCCTGTAGTTGGAACTTGGAAGTCCCAATGACTGCTTGACCATCGCTGTTCCACCAGTAACACGAGGAGTGGAGTTGTGTTCAGGATATGGAATCAGTGAAGCGCATACACCCAATACTAACTGTGGGTCAATTTCACAGTGAGTATGTTCTGAAGTGTAGAGTAGCGGCACATCGAAAATGGCATCTGCCTTTTCGCCATTAGGCATTGTAATTCTTGCTTGTAGCTTTGCTTCAGTTGAAGATGGCTCACCTAGATTCAACCAGGTAACATTAGAACTGCTGACTGGTCTTCCTGCAAATTCATTACCTTCAGGTACAACTTCCGGTAGAACGAATGGACGAGGTGCAATGTAGAGGTCTTCTTCCTCTTCTGCATCAATCCACTCAACGACACCTTCGTTAACGAGGTCTTTGAAAGTCATTTCACCAGAGGAAACCATCTCGAGGTGCTTCTGAGTAAGTCTTGGTGCACCATCGTATAGAATTAGAACTGGTCTTAGTATTCGACCTTTGTCTGTGTTGATGAATATGTCTTTGTTGACACTGTCATACCTAATTGAGACTTCAGACCTAATTGCACCACGGCGGCGAGCATTCTTGAATTGAGTTACAAGATTCTTACCACGCTTGTGGACTCCATAGATGTCACCATTGACGTGAATTCTGTCACCATCTGTCCAATCATCAGGCTGGAATACATCCATCTCGTCTAAGCGAGAACGAATTTCTTCCTCAGGAACTGCTTCAGAGATATCGATCATCTGAGCAGCATTCTTTACAAGACCACAATTCTGTCCTTCAGGAGTCTCGTTTGGACACAAACGTCCCCATTGAGTTGGGTGTAAATCTCGTGCCTCGAAATGCGGTTGACTACGAACCAGTGGGCTAGTGACACGGCGCATGTGAGATAATGCGGAAAGATATGTAGTACGGTCAAGTAACTGGCTAACACCAGACCTTCCACCGACCCAATTACCAGTT
>PAJN01000006.1 GCA_002710205.1 Methanobacteriota archaeon
CACCGAGGCTGCCATAGGGAGCGGTTCGCCGCTCCCTATGGCTCCCCTTTCATTCTTACACAATCTGCAAAAACATGCAGATTTACTTAATTCATCTAGATCTAATTTAGGTGTTAGTTGGTGCCAAATTCTCACTAGAAGTTCTGCGTAATTTGGCGTAGATTTTACCGCTTTTATTTTTACACTAAAAAATCTTCAAACGATATTCAAAGGAATGTGATTTTTTGTTATTATTTGTTAAAAAAAATAAATGATTTATGACCTAAAATGTTGGTGACAAGTTTGAGCTTAGGATCATTGAGTGTTTTGCGCCGGCTCGTAGTGTCACATTTTCTCTATTTCCCTGGTGTAAAAATCAACAACCTGCATTCTATTTTAGCACATTTACCTCGCCCTTGGCAACAAACAGTTTTTTCCGAGAAAAACTTGCGAAAACATTCGTTTTTTCTTGACTCTCTAAAAGGACATGTACCCCAATGCTNATAAGGGATACAATGCGTGAGGTGCTCTGCATACAGTCCGTAAGGAGATGATGACGTGATGTTGGGAAACAAAAACACGAATAAAAAGACCGTACTGGGGGGCGCAGGAATTGCCCTATTGCTATGTGCGCTAATGGTTGGCATGACTATGACCAACTTTGCACCAAGCACCGCACCCCAGGTAGAAGCTGAACTTGCAATTGCAAGTGACGAAGGCGAAGGAATCTTCGCTCTACCAGAGGTCTACGAGCCTGCACAATATGAATACGATGAAACCTCGGAACTCGAGGGTATGAGGACAATGAACCAGAAGGCGTTCCGTACTGATGACGGAAAGACCACTCTGATCACTGCTTCTGAGCCGCTGCACTATGTGAACAGCGACGGAGCATGGGATGAAATTGACCTCAACATCAGGGCAACCGTCGATGGTTGGGAAGTAACAGACAGCCTGTACAAGGTTTCGTTTGCTGCTGAAGCCGAAGATGGTGTCTCGGTGATGGTCCACCCTAACGTGGACCCTATTGTCACTGGATTAAATCCAATGGTAGTGACAATTGACGAGTCCGGAAAAATGGCAATGCCGCACATGGTGAACCCATCAATGGATGGTGTTTCAGTCGGTGGCAACGTCTTGCGATACCCTGTCGCTGAAGGTTTCGACTTGGATTACACCGTTGGTGAAACTGAGTTGAAGCAGAACCTAGTGATCAGGGAGCGCCCAGTAATCGACGAAAGCGCTGCATACTTCGGTCTAACCGAGCAAATGCGCCTACCAGTCGGCTACGGACTATTCCTAGGCGATGAAATCCTAAGAGAGGATATCACTCAGACTCAGGACGAATTAACAATTCGCAACCTAGAGACTGGCGAGCTATTGGTGACCATTCCGGTACCAGTTGTTATCGAGCCAGGAGCTGAGGANCCTTATCACGCAACTTACTTTGTTCAAGTCTACGGTGACACAGTAGTATTGACTACTGCAGTTACTACAGACTGGTTGATGGATGAAGAACGCCAGTTCCCATTGGCAATCGACCCATCGATTAAGGTCATGAGAGCAGGTGGCGGATATTGTTACATTTACTACGCATACTGTTACAATTCAAACTACGGTGATTTGCGCAGAACAAGTACTAGTATCTACTATCTACCATGGAACAAATTCACCTTTACCAGTTCTAACTCACTACCAACTGGAGCAACAGTTGACAAGATTGAGTGGAAGAAGTACGTTAGTTACGGTTACTCTTACTCTAGCAACGCAGTTACTTCTGTGGTAATGGAGACCTGTGGTACTGCAGGAAGATACNCCTGGTCAATTGCTTCAGCATCCTGTTCTAGCACTGCAATGACTACATTAGCAGCTGGATATGGTTCCACTACTGCAAGAAAGATGATCAGTTCCATCTGGAACTCTGCATCTGCAGGAACCTACTCATTAGGTACTGGTTGGAAGACTACCACTCTATGTAGCAGCAGCGGAACAGCATGTTCCTCTACTTCTGGAAGCCACAACTACATCACTAGCGCATTGTCTAATGGTGGTACTGTTGGTATGGGTGCACGTTACAACACTGCTACTTCGATGTATCAATACACATATGCATCAGGCAGTTACAACCAATACCTGCAAGTTACTTACTCTGGTGGAAGCGATACAACTCCTCCGATTGACGGATTCGTTCCATATTCTGGAATCACATCCTACAAGGAAGGAGAGAGAACATTCTTCACCAACCTAAAGGATAACGGNGGAATTGACACAACATCCTCTGGAGCACCGCACTTGTATTACGCCATTGACAACGGTACCTATACCTCTGTTAAGGCAACTGCAATCGGTACCTGTGGATCTGGATCAACAGATTGTAACTTCAAAGCACAAACAGCTGACATCTCCGCTGGTGAGTATGTCACATACTTCTGGGCATATCAGGACGGAGCCTCTACTCCCAACATGGCTACAAGTCCATCTGGTGGAGGTGGCGGCAGTCCAAGCACTGCAACAGNNCCAACTNCCCCATACTGGTTCTTCGTCGATGACGCAGAGAACGCTGGTAACGACAAGAAGTTGACACTATCAATGACAGATGTCCGTGCTTACACAACTACAAGCACTGCAAAGCACTTTGACCGTCAGATGACCTATTACCAGGACTCTGACGAATATGTCTTTGAGTTTGACACATCTAACTGTGGTACAGGAAGCAACTCTTGTTTCTACACCTCCAGTTACTACTTCTACTCTCAGTGGAAGATGAAGTGGACAACAACTCCGTCCTCTGGATACAATGGATACGGTGGAACTGTTTCTGGTTCTCAAAACTTCCATCAGCAAGATGGCGGTTACCTAACATTGTCAGCAGACGATGGTCCAGGAATGAACCTAATTTACCTATACGACTCTACCCTAAATGACTGGGCAATGGTCGGTCTAGGCGATGAGACAGGAATTGAGCAACCTCTGTCCTCTGGCGTAACTGCTAACCAGAGGTCTTCTTACGGGTACTCCAAGTCATTCCTTGTTGACATCCCTGGAGACATTACTGGTACCTTTGGTAAGTTCGACTGGAACGCTACATACAGCAGCTCTAAGGCTAACTGGATGTGTGTTAACACGAACGGATTCGTGTACTTCTTCCGTTCCACAAGTTCTAACCCAACTTGTAACGGTGGATATTTCTACATCTACAGTGCGTCCTACCGCTGGTCTGGTATCTCCCTTGGTGGAGGTTACTATGCACCACAAGCATCTACTGGAAGCGTTCTGTACAAGGTGTCCAATGTAGCACCTGAGCCAGATACCACAGCACCACTTGTGGATCACTCCGCAATGCGCGACTCTCACTCGAGAGACCGCACATTCACCTTCACCATCTCTGATGGTGGAGACCCACCATCTGGTGTTAACACCAGCACTGATGCAGGAGTAGGTCCTACTATGTACTACAGAATCACTGATGCAGACGGAACAGTCAACGCTTGGACAAGCGCTGTATTGTCACCATCTGGTACACGCGCTGCGTGTGTTATGGCATCTTGTGACTGGTCCACAACTCTAGAAGACCTAGAGCGTGGCTCTCAAGTTGAGTACTATGTGACTGTTAAGGATGTCAGCGTAGCTTCAACAGGTACCAACACCAACACTACTACAACCAACTCTTTCGAAGTTGGAGATCCAAACAAGATCTTCGTAGTAGAGTGGCACGACCTAGGATACACTAGTAGCTACCAGTGTACCTTCCAGGTATTGATGTATGACGTAACTAATGAGATTGAATTCCAGTATGATTCTGGATGTCAAGCAACATACGATTACGCAACAGTTGGGTACCAAGACCAAACCCGTAGTAAGGGTGCAACTCTACGTACTGATCAAGGATACCTCAACGGTGCAAACCCGCACTCTGTCAACTACCGTATTAGTACTGACAGCAGCGGTCACGCATGGGAAACCTTCGACCTTGGTGTCTCTGAACTGCCAACTTATGATACAGCAATTTCTGGAGCCAGCAACGGATACCCGTATGGTTACTACTGTGTCTCTTCCTACTACTGGAACAGCTACAAGTCCGGATGTAATGCTAATATCGACATGCCTGACGACTTTGTCTTCGAATACTTCGGTACCGAATACAATGGTTCTGATTCCAAGAACCGCGTCCACATCGGTAGAATGGGTAACATGTACCTGAAGGCTGATGGATCAACCGCTCTAGAGCGCTCCATCACATCTTGGTACAGCAACATGCCTAGCCTACCATACTCTAGCAGCTCTTACAGCAAGCCAGGTAACATCGCTCCATGGTGGGGTTACTACTCTAGCTACTACTGCTATGACAACTCTAACATAGACTGTTCAGTCCGTACACGTATCATTCCATTCGAAGGAAAGGGTACTGATGTTTCAGCGGACATTACACAGCCTACAACCTGGGCGGCGATTGATTCTCCAATTAGAATCAATCCAAGTTCAGCGAGTGGTTACCTGTCTATTGGAGATGACCTGACAATCGAGCCAGGTGTAGTCATCCAAGTTGCCCCAGGAAAGGGACTGTCCTTCGATGGATCATGCAGTTCCTTCACTGCAACGGGNAACTCAACTGACCACATCCTCTTCGAGGGTCAGCAAGGAGCTACATGGAAGGGTCTAGCATTCACTGCTGCGTGCAGCACTGGAACAGATGACCGCCACTCGATGTCCTATGTCGACTTCGCTAACACAACCGATGCAGCGATTGCAGCAGGTAGCCGCCACGGCTCCTCTCCATCCAGCAACGCGAATGTTGGTAACTTCACTATGGACCACGTGACCTTCAGTAATGTTGGTACAGCATTCAAGCANGGATCCGGACAAGGCACTGTTATGACAATGTCTGACTTCGAGATTAACGATGCATCTGGTGCATGTTTCGACCTAGCAGAAGATTCCGAAGTAACTCTACGTGATGGTGAAATGACTGATTGTAACTCTGGCGGAAACAGCTGGGGTGGCGCAGTCATCAACTACCCAGGTAGCACATCTGGTTCTCTAATTCTGGAGAACATTGACATTGAAGATTCGCTAGTCAACTTGGTTGACGTCGACTTTGCAAATGTCTGGATTAGTAACCTAACCGCAACATCCGCAAACGGACAAAGCGGTAGCGTACTTGGTGCAGCAGGTTCTGGAACCGGCTCAACTCTATACATCTACAACATGGATGCGCCTGATTATTCAGATGCTTCCATCGAGTCTCTAGACTCTATTGAGATGGAGATGGTTGACTGGGGAAGCGCTGATGTCTCAATCGCACCTGGTGGAACTTCATCAACCGCAGCAGGTCCATCTGGAACAAGCGCTTCTATCGATGACCTAACTGCAGGCGATCTGACAATGACAAGATTCGCTCCAACACTTGATGACCTGTCAATTGGTGCATTATCCATATTGGGTAACTCGCCAAGCAGCGACGGAATCATGGGTGCGAACTGGGATACTGAAGGAATCGCTGTTTCTGGATGTGGATACAACGTAGTTGGAGATACAGTAACAACTGACTATATCTCTGGTTCTTGTTCCAACTCTGCATCACCTAACAACATCATTCTATCTGATGTCGATGCAACCTACACAGGAACAATGAACGCTGTTTACGCACGTAACTCTAAGATTACAATCGGTGAAGGAGAAATCACAATGCCGTCAAGCTATGACAAGATGTCCAAGGCTTCTACTAACGGAAGAATTGTACTAATTGATGTGGCACAAACTGACTCATCTGGTACTTCTACTGATTGTGACAGTGCAAGCGACTGTGATGTTTCATCCAGTTCATCTGGTGCAATCTACTTCGGTGGATTGGCTACTGTTAGAGTATACAAGCTACTACCATCTGGTAAGGATTACAAGGCAGACCATACTGTTCAAGCAACAGCTGTTGACGCAGGGTCTGCAATGTTCACAGTCGGTACACACAAGACTGCAGGTGTAAATGGAGAAGCAAGCATATGGGTTCTAACCGAAAACGATGCTGGTGACACATACACCGATCACAACCTTGTGGCATACGGTCCATCTGGACAGAACGAGACTATGGTGACAGATCCTTGGTACCCAGGAAGCTTCGGCGTCGGTGACACCATCGAACTACGTCTTGAACCAGCCCCAGTTACTCTTAACGGAACTAACATGGATTGTGCTTACTTGATGACAAACACTGAAGCAATGCTAGGTTACGATGGTTCAGTCGCTTCCGGCGGAACTAACACCTTCATTTGGGAAGGAAAGGTAACAATGACTGGAGATTTGAACATCGATGATTGTAACATCGTTATGAGAAACGTGTTCAAGGTATCTTCTGATGCTACCANCAGTCCAAAGTTAACCATCTCAAACGGTGGTTCCCTAACACTAGAGGCAATCTCTACCTCAACTGGTACTTTGAAGGCTTCATCCAGCACTTATCCACTTGACTTGGATATCGATGGAGGTTCTCTAATCCTTGATGGTGGAAGCATCTATGATGTAGATGGAGGAATCAACCTAGATTCTGGTTCAATGACTGTTGGAAACTCAGCAACCCTCTATGGTAGCGCAACAGCAGCAGCAACAGAGGCAACACTGTTTGTTAACGGTGGTACTCTAGACTGGGATGACTCAACAATCCAAAACTCCGGACAAACTGGTATTGGAATTATGTTCGAGGGTTCACAAGCAACAGTTGATAACATCGTTGTCAAGAACGCTGCAGTTGGTATGTACTCTTACAACGCTGCACCTTCAATCAACGGTTTCACATTGACTGACAATGACGTTGGTGTGGATGTGTACGGCGGTATGAGCCTACCTACTATCTACAGAAGCACATTGCTATCTGGTCAGAGCGGCTGGCAAACCTATGCGGTTGACTTGTCTGCATTCCTAGAAGACGATTATGTCCAACTTGGATACAACTCNGTATACGGTGGAGGAAACGCACACCCAACATACAACTGGGCTACTTCCAAGTACTACATGATCACTGACAGACTAAATGTTGAGCTAACTGACAATGCAGGAAACTCNTGGAACATTACTAGTTCATCCATGGATGGATACTATGACGGTTCTAGCGGTGGAGCATCTGGTGTCCCATCTTGGCATTGTAATAATTACGGTTACAGTTACAACCCTAACTACTTCAATTACAATTATAACAAGCCAACTGGATTCGATTGGGTGTCTTATGAGGAATCCTCAAGCGACGCATACCCTATACACTACTGGGGTTACTACAGCCCATCATGGCAGTGGGGTAGCTACGCACCTCCTGAAGGATTGTCTGGTTACTACAACATCTGTCTTGACTACGCATACAGTTACAGAGCATCTCCTGGAGATGCATCTCGACTAACAATGCCAGTCGTAGACCTGTCTGGATTAAACAATGTCACTGGAATGAAGATGTACATCGATGTATTCCACAACCGTGCTGACAACTATCAAGATAGAATCGAGATTGTTGCAAGAACTGGTGACGACCCATCTGACTTGGGAGCATACATCAGAGAATCTGGTACACCTTCCTTTGACAGCGGTACAATCACAGGCGCAGACAACGGTGTTGAAATCGGTGGCAACTACGCTGCTGCAACTTTCAATGACATAACAGTCAACTCACCGAACAACGCTGGTTTCGCAGTCGTTGGTTCCACTGCGACTTCAGTTACTGACTTGACAGTTGCAGGAGGTTCATACGGTGTACTAGCAGCTGCTGGAGCATCTGGCCTGGCAGACTTCGAGAATGTCGATATCTCTGGAACTTCCTCCGCTGGTGTTTACTACATTAAGNACCTAAGAGGAGAACTATCTGGTGCGATCGCAAGTAACCAAGGAGCGGGTGTCAAATTCGCTTCCGCAACTTCGAATGACATCACATGGGAAGGACTTGACTTGGCATCTAACGCAATTGGTGTCGAGACAGCAGGTTCCGGAAAGTTAACTTTCATTGACAGTTCCTTTGGAAACACAAAGGATGCAATCATCTCTGGAACTGCAACTATTGATTTCGTTGAAGGAGATGTAGACGCTACAACCGTTCAAGTTTCAGGATCTGGTATTTTCAACAGAATGCGCCAGTTGGATGTTACACTTACAGCAGATTCAAACCCTGTTGCAGGCGCTAACGTCATCCTGAAGAACGCAGATGGTGAAGCAACAGGTTCTGCAGTGACAGACTCCAATGGAGATGCTTCTGACATGACCTTCACTACACAAACTGTTGATGCGCAAGGATTCAACCAATTGAGCCTAGCAGGTTACGAAGCAGTTACTGTGGCAAAGGTAGGTAGTTACTACTACAGCAGTGCGAGCAACAACGCTGGAGACTTCAGATACGCTATGGACAGCCTTTCACTAGTTGATCAGGCAGGTAACAGCTACTCGATGGCTTTGACCAACTCTGTAGATGTACGTATTTGTTACAGTTTCAGTTCAACCTCGTTCACATATGTACAGAATTGTCCTGGATTGTCAACATCTAACTCCAATGGTAGAACATACTCTTCCGGATTGGTAGAGTACGGATACTATGGTGCTGTACCTCAGAATTTGGATAACAAGGTAATCATGTTTGATGCAGGATACGTCTACATTGATGGTAACACCGATAACTCATGGAACAGTTCTACTGTCCTAGTAACCGGTTCTTACAACTCACAAGACTCTGCACAGGTTTGGTCTACTTCGCCATACGGCGCAAGAATGTGGTCTCACAACTCTGAGTGGATTGCATTGGGTATCAACAACGGTGATGCTCAGGGAGTNAAGATTGGTTACANTGGCTGGAACGATGTTGTACCNGATATCCAGAACTCAACAATTTCTGGATTAGCAACNATCGTAACAACATTCGGATACAAGAGCACATGGGGTAGCTATGTTTGGGAAGCTGATTTCTTCAACATCCAAAACAACACTCTAACCCACTTCAGATCAACTGGTGCTCAGCAATCAGTANCTAACCAGGACATGTGTTTGAACGCTGGTGGTAATAATACTACCATCTATAACAACGTCTTGAAGAACTGTGGTGTCGGTGTAATGCTGCAGAGAACAGGGTTCTACTACTCATACACCCAGAGTTTCTGGGGTGCTGACGATGCTATCATTGCTAACAACGAGTTCATTGACACTGAAACAATCGATATCTGGTTCAATCTGAACTCTCACTCAAACGGTGTAGAGATTAGAGATAACACCTTCACAGGTTCCTCTAGCCCGACATACGGTGTCTACACACAGGATAGAACTACTACCGATTTGACCATTGAAGGTAACACTTTCGACAATGCAAAAGAACCAATCTACATGCGTGGAGCGCTTGATTGGAACATTGTTGACAACATGATTACCGGTGTTGGAGATTCATCCAAGGCTGGTATCTATGTTAAGGATGGAAACGGTGTAATCGATGGAAACACACTAGTCGATGCTGACGGTGGAATTCTGATTGATGGAGTTAGATATGGTTACAGTGCAAATGTAACCAACAACGACATCTCTCAGACCGCAGGACGAACAGCACCAGCTGCTATTGGTATCTGGGCTGAAGACTGTGGNTCCTCTGCAGTTAACACTGGTGGAAACAGCATCAGCATCATGGAGAACGCAATCGTAACTGACGGCTGTGACTTGGTAGACAGTGGTTCTACTCTGGACGCAATCGGCGGTAGCGGTGGAGCAGTCCNCACAGTTCAGATTAATGCTAACGCATACTCACCTGCAACTATCAACATCAAGGAAGACGACACAGTTCGCTGGAGAGCTAACGAGTACTACAACAACAGTGGTANTGGTGAAGCACACGATGTAACTGCAAACGATTCTACATGGGGATCTGGCCTAACAATGAACCTCGGTTCAACATACACCAAGACCTTCACAACCGCGGGTACATACGACTACCACTGTAGCGTTCACCCTTGGATGTATGGATCGGTTGTCGTATCAACAGGCAGCAGCGGTGGTTTCTCATCTGTCGGTGTCAACGTAGTTGGTACTAATGATGACATCACACTAGACGGAACATCTGTTTCTGGATTCAGTACTGCTATCGAGCAATTCGGTGGTTCAATGACTCTAACCGGTGACGCAATCCTCTCTGGTGGAGACTACGGTGCATACGCTGAAGATACAGATGTTGTAGTCGACGGTGCTGAGCTAATCGCTGGAAGCACAGGATCTGCAATGTACGTCACAGGAACATCAACTTTCGATGCTACTGACATGGACACATCCGGTCAATACGGATTGAACACTGACGCAGTCGACTTCCGCTGGAACGGTGGAGACTCTGACGCAGCAACTGCATTGATGGCAGATGGCGGCGCAGAAGGATCTGTTGAGAACGTCACATGGGCTGACTCAACAACCCAAATCAACGCTGGTTCCTACGTAACAGTAACATCTGTTGGAAACACAGTTGACGCATCTAAGTTGGTTGTAGACTCAACAGCAGTAATTCACGAGGGTAACCTACTGAACCTAGACATCACTCACAAGGGTGGTTCTGCTTCAGATGTTGGATTGCTAATCCAGTCTACTGACGGTGCTCAAGCAGCATACGTTTCACCGGCTTACCGTGCGCCTTACATGGCTGCAGATGGTGACACAGANGAGTGGTTTGGTAACACCAAGAACCCATCAGACGATGCAATGCCTGGTGTAATGTCTAGCGACGATGCTGGCGAGGACTTCCTTGCTACATGGGATGCTAACAACCTGTACCTTGGACTAACTGGTGTCGACATGGGATCTGCTGACTTGCAAATCTACATCGATTCGAGCACTGGCGGAGACACAACCGGACAAAGCTGGTATGTTTCCCACGCTCTACCATTCGCAGCGGACTATGTCTTCTGGGCAGAAGATGGTGGCAACGGTAACTCTGGTCTGAAAGTCAACGGATTTACAGGCTGGACTGACACAACCTGTAGTGCACTATCATCATACATTGGACACTCTGGTGACACTGATACTGAAATCGCAATTCCTTGGGATTGTATCGGTCAGCCAAGTTCAACTGTAAGATTGATTGCAATCATCCAGGATGAATCAACTGGTGCTGTATCATCTGTTCACCCTGACCAAACTGTTGCTACTGGCGCAGTTGGACAGACCTTCAACGAAGAACTAACTCTTCTAATGGGACACGGTGACCTAGCAGATGGTGGAGATCTAACCAACCACTTGCTAATCTACCGCAGCTACGTCGGTTCCAACACACCAACTGATGCAAAGACATACGACATCTCCGCTAAGGTAGATGCGCCATGTGCAGAAGATTGGGGCACTCTGAATAATGTAGACATGAGCACAAATGTCAACGAAGAGATTGACATCCTACGTGCATGTCCAGTTATCGAGAACCTAGTCGACATCACAGTTGATGAAGACAGCGGTGCTTACACACTAACTCTGACCGACAAGGCAGACGATGTACAGGATGACGAGGCAACTCTAACCTGGACCGTCGCTGACGACGCAGACCCATCCAAGAGCCCAAGCATGCTACTTGACAGCGGTCTATCTGGCCAGACCATGACAATAACTCCTGACAACGATCAGTTCGGTTCCTATGTGTTCCACTTCGGTGTCGAGGACAGTCACGGATTGACAGACAGTGCAATAATCACATTCACTGTGATTAACGTCAACGACGCACCAATCATCTGTAACTCAGAGCGCTCAGATTGTATGCCAGTATTCGCTGATGACGGTGCAGGTAACCTGAACGTCTTGGACGAAGGATTCGGAAGTGTAAGCAAGGTCCTAGGATCTGCTGCTAACGCAACCGGTTCCTATGTAATCGATATGGCAAGTAACGACATGGCTAACGAGCAGCCTCAANAATACACTTGGGGAGCTACTATCAAGTCTGAAGAAGTTACAGTTGAGCCATACTGGGTACAGAAGAAGTTCAGCAGTGTAGCTGCATTGTTCGCTGAAGCGGGCGCAGCAGTAACTGCTAACGGTGGATTCCAGGACATTGCAATGACTGGTGACCCAATGGCATGGGCTAACGCTAACGCTAACGGTTCCTACACACTACCAACTCTGAACGATGTACCATTGNTGACATACCTACTAGCACAGAATGGCTGTGGATCTGTATGGTACCAAGAGTACATGGACTCCAGCGGTAACAAGGTTACTGCAGTCCGCTCAGATGATGGTTGTGACAGCACAATCGACGCAAACGCAGTTGTGTACAACTCAATGAACTACACAGACTTCTGGAACGTTGCTTACGGTGTTGACGTCACTTCATTCGATAGCACATGGAACGAAATCTTCCCTAACGGTTACACAACAACCGGTGGATACGACCCATGTCCAGCATTCAGTGTGTCTGTAGTCAACAACGAGTTGACCATCACTGAGAACGCAATTAACGAACTTGGTGGCGAATGTACAATCGTTCTAACTCTGAATGATGACGGTGGATACTGTCAGAACACATACCTAGGACGCACAACAGACGTCAAGGCAAGCTGTGTTTCCTACACATGGTTGATCGATTACGACATCGTTCACCCAGTATACGGTCCAATGACTGTTACTGGATGTTACAACCTNTACCTAGGACTGGCTTCCTTCGTACCTCCATACTACCCAGATGGAACACCAACTGGAATGACAGAGGCAATCTGTCTAGCATATGGATGGGTTGGAGAGAACACAGATGCAACACCATACGAGGTTAACTTCTCAGTTACCCCAGTTAACGATGCACCTGAAGTTCTAGATTGGGACCGCCAAGCAGGAGTCGTAATCTCTGACGGAAATGGAGAAGTTCCAAACTTCCCATGGAAGGTTACTCTAACTGAGGACGATGAGAACGTGGACAACTTGACCTACGATCTATCNGCAATGAAGCANGACAATGACCACGAAGATGCAGATCTAACATGGACAATTGTCAAGTCTGACACTTGTGATTACGAGAACTACTTCTCTGCAACAATCTCTGGCGATGATATCTCCTTCGATCTAATCAAGGATGCTACAACCAACGCTCCAGAGTGGGAAGTTGACTACCTGAACAACGGTGGTATTCACCAGAAGAACCCTCTATCTGGTGAGTTCTGTCCAATCACACTGTACCTACACGACACTGCAACCGCACCTAGCTACATCCCTAACTATGGAATGAGCACTGCTAACTATCAGCAAGGTGAAGACAGTGTAACACTGTACGTCCGTGTTGACAACGTTGCTGAGAATGTACCTGACTACTTCCTAGAAGCAGTACCAGGATTCGACTACAACGAAGTTTCGAACATCATGCCTAAGACTATGGTTCCAACAACTGTACTAATTGGCCACGGTGGAGATGAAGGACCTTACAACTATGACCACATGCTAGAAGTTACATTCTACAGCGATGGATACAACGATGATGATCCAACCGCTGAAGGATACGTGAACCTAGGTACACAATACGTAACTCCACCAGCATACGGTGATACAATACCAGTAAGTGACTTTGTCTACATCACATCTACCACAACCAAGATTTGGGTAGAAGTAGATGTTCTAACCTGTGTTGACGAGAACTGTGACATGACAGCATCTCCAGAAGACCGCTACTTCGGCTATGCGTTCCCATTCGCACACGCATGTGTTGATAGCAACGGTGAGCAAGGAGAAGCATGGAGTTGTCCTGGTGAAGTTGGAAGCTCAAGTGTTGACGAAGATGGTAACCCATCNCCAGTCACTCTAGAGAACAAGCGCCGACCAATGCTAGAAGATCAAGACTGGTGTAACAACCTAATGACTACTATGGGAGAAGGTTCAGACTGTGCTATGCCACGAACCTTCGGCAAGACCACCATTGGTACTAACCAATCGGTCCCAACCGTAGTACGCTTGATTGGAACTGCAGACGTACCATCGTTCGCACCATCAATGATTGCAATCAGCGCTGCTGGTCTATTCGTCAGTGCTCTGGTCCTACAGAGCCGCCGTGACGAAGAAGAAGAAGCTCTTGAAGAGATGATTCTAGAAGACGACGAGCAAGCGGTGAGCCCAGTTATCGCTACCATCCTAATGGTTGCGATTACAGTGGTTCTATCTGGTGTGATCTATGTTTGGGCATCCAGCCTAGCAGATACTTCTGCTAAGGGTGTACCTCGAATGTCATTCGATGTCGATTCGAGCCAAGCAGCATCTGGTGACGATTCTTTCCACAGAATCACAGTGACTGGAAGTCAAGTCGAATTAGCTACACAGGCTATTGAAGTGACCTACGAGTACACTGCTGAAGGTGGAGAGACTGTTAGAGAGCAGTACAACTTAGCAGACCCAACCGTTTACGGGTT
>PAJN01000007.1 GCA_002710205.1 Methanobacteriota archaeon
GCAGGCAAGCGCGGACGTGGTCTTCACAAGAAGGGTAAGGGTGCAGAAAAGCTGCGACCTTCTCTAAAGGCACGTGGAAATATCGGCAAGTGATTGAATCGCATGTTGGTTAGCCTTACTTTAGAGGCTATTATTGAAAGTAGATTCCAAAATCATCCGTTGGGTTCATTGAGGGTCGCTTGCCTCGGTGTTTCAGAGGAGGGGTTTCGTGTCCAGTGAGATGAGCGTTTCACAACTTAATGGAAAGGAGATTTACCTTCCAGATGGTAGGCTACTTGGAGTGGTCGGAGAGACCGTAATCGACGGGAACCAGTTATGTGCATCACATCTGTTTGTAGCAGGTTGTCCCGATGAATTGGTAGAGAAAGGAGTACATTTGACAATTCCATGGCGCTGGGTCAGATCGATCGGAGACGTGGTTATCCTGCGTTGGTTCCCTAAAACACCGATTCCTTACGAGCACTGAGGTGATTAGTTGACCCTCGAAGTACATGTCCTAGGAACCTCTTCAGCAAGACCTGCTCAAGGACGTTCAGTTTCAGGATCAATAATTGAAACACCAGAAGGCATGTTTGTAGTAGATTGTGGCGAAGGTTTCCAGAATCGGTTGGTAAAACACCGCTCGCAAATGAAAAATTTCGGCGGCCGCCGCCTCAAAATGTCCAAACTTTCTGCAATCTTGCTAACTCACGGACATTTAGATCACACTTGGGGAGTACTACCGTGGATGCAGACCATGGCATTAGATGGTAGAAAGGACAAGTTATGGGTTATTGGGCCAACCACCTCGGAAGTCATAGACGCATTGTTAGGAGGGGATGTCGAGCCTGAAGTTACACAATCTGATTTGGTCATCCAATACGATATGTGGATGGATTTGGGAGCGACAACTGAAGAGCTTGGATATGAAGTCCAATGGGTTCTTGGTGATGGTGAAAGGTGGGTCAATATGAATGACGGCTCACAAATCTCTCTTCCTCAGCCAATGAAGAAAGTAAAAATTTCAGCGCATAGCACCCAGCACACGGTTCCATCCTGCGCTTGGAGAATTTCACTAGAGGGGAGGAAAGGGAAATTCGACAGAGCATCTTCAAAGAATCTCCCAGATGAAATTAAAGCGACATTAGCTGCTGGAAAAGATGTCGAATACGGAGGTAAATCTCTGAAAGCAATCGATTTCCGAACTGATTCTGTTCCTGGCAAATCAGTAATTATTTCAGGAGATACTGCAGAACAAGCAATCGATTCAAATTGTGATCTCTTAATTCACGAGGCTACTTTCCTTCAAGCGCATGTTGATATTGCAAATGAACACCTACATTCGACTGCAGCAGGAGCTGCCCGAACTGCTATTGAATGCGATGCCAAACATCTCGCCCTCACTCATTATTCCGGTCGATTAGATAGTCACGATGACTCTCTATCAGAAGCCAGAGATATTCACTCCTCTGTCGTTGCATTATCTGATGGAGATAGATTAGTTTTGAATGATGATTTATCCCTAACTCACTTAATCAAATCAGAAGAAGGTTGGAGTCAACAGATTTGAGGCAATTTGAAAGCCGAGATGCTTGTTTGCAAAAATATGAGTCGCCCACGTTTACTCATCTTCCTGCTGGCCGGGTTGTTGATTGCTCCCATGGTTTCAGCGACAGAAGGAAGAGCAGCACCCCAATGTGCAGAATTTGATCTTTCAGATGTAGTTCCGTCAAGTTCGGGGGTTTCTGTAGAACCAGGGGCTTGTTTAATCGTCGATATTGGAGTTAGAAGTCATACCACTACTCTAGCAATCGATATCGAAGTTTTGGATGATGCAATGGATGTTCTGATGTTCGACCAGAATGCGGTTCAAACTTACAAGAACGGCCAGAATTACCGCTCTGCATTCAATGCAGAATCCTCATTTGAATCGATGATTGGCTCAAAATGGCTTGACTGGGCGCCCCCTCAGTCAATCAATGCTAAGAATTGGTACATTGTATTCGACAACTCCGCTCATGATGGAGATGAAGGGCAAGGAGACCAAGGCGGAATGATTTCTCGATTCAAACTTCAACTTGCTCCTGCTCCGGTAGAGGACTATACCTTGCTACATGATACGTACATCTTGCAACCTGGTGAGAGAGTTAACTTGGCTTCATTCAGTGTAGATTATGGAACGGAATTGACATATTGGGCCCATCCAATTTCTGGAAGCGGCGATATGTTCGTTCAATCTGACAATCAGTTATCTGGAGATTTGATAATATCTGGCACCGGAATGGAAGATTTTGGTGGCCAAGATACAACGCAGACCGATTGGACAGTTCCACAATTCTTGGATTTGCAAAATCTCAACCTCATGGCTGAAGCAGGTTCTAATGGCCTTCATTTTACAGTCAAGGCCTGGTTTGACCCAGTGTTGTCACCTGTAATTGTTGACTATTCTAATTCCTTAACTACCATCGATGAAAAGATTACGCTGGATGCTAGTAATACCCCTAATGGCCTCCAGCAATTGCTTTCATTGACATGGGATTTTGATTCTGATGGTGTGGTAGATGCCACGGGGAATTTAGTCGAAGCAGAATGGTCTACACCGGGTCTCAAGACNGTGAATCTTACCNCACAATCTCAGTCAGGAGAGACAGCGACTGTTAGCCATCAAGTCGAAGTTTTAGACATTGAAGACCCAATCGCAATAATCACAGGTGCNGGGGGAGTCATCGATTTGAATGGAGATAGAAGGCTCCTGAGGCTTTCCGATTTNGTACTACAGGCATCCAATTCATACGATGATCACGCTATNTCATCGGCATCGTGGAGTGTCGATGGCGAAATCATATCTTCAGCATCACAATTTACGGTTAGTTGGTCAGAAATAGGAACTTATGTTGTGACTTTGACAGTGAGTGATCCTTCTGGAAACACNGGTTCAATGAATACTACAATTGTTGTTTATGATTCAACGGAACCAATTTTGGTAACTTCAGATATCACTGATATAACCGAAGTTGAGCAAGGAGAAGAAATTGAGTTGAAAGCAAAAGCAGCTGATGAATGGGATTCTCAAGAGGATTTACGATTTACTTGGGATTTAGATTTGACAAGAGACACCAATAATGACGGAGATCCTACAAACGATGCAGACTATACTGGGCCAACATTAGCGATTTCCTTCGATGAGGTAGGGGAAGCAAGGTTTGCAGTAACTGTATACGATCAATCGAATAATTCAGATTCCGAGATTTTCGAGATTCAGGTCAAAGAACCTCCAAGTGAAGCAGGTTTGATTGCGATTGTAGCAATTATTTTTGCAATAATTATTGTTGTTTCAGGGGTTGTTTTATTTGGATACAAAGGAATTCAAAGAAAGCATGCAGTTGGATTGCTTATGGANNGCGGGCTATCAGAGACTGAAGCTAAAGCAAGAATATTGAGTATTGCCAGGGGAACAAAATTGTCGACTTTTGCAAACGCCTATGAAATGGCTGGAATAACCGATGGCACTGTAATCATGTCAGCACAGCAAATGCAATCTGAANCCAAAGCACAGGAGCTTGCTGCGATTTATGGCAACGATTCTCAACAGGACCCTAATGCAGGATTTAGACCAAGCACTACGGTAAGACGAGTCGATCCTGCACTGGCTGAAGCAGCATTGGCGGCATTTGCCGACGAACCAGCGAAGCCTGCAGTCGCACCATCCGCCCCAGTTTCTGGTAGGGTTAGAAGCGGAGGAGTCGCTTTACCTCAATCCAGCAAGCCAGTATCCCATAGTCTTCGCAGTGAGTGTACGTCTTGTGGTAAGCCTTTTTCAGTAGAATTGCCACCTTCTTCTGACAGTGTTGTTGTGACATGTCCGTCTTGCGGAAGTGAGCAATTATTCCAGCGCTGAAAAGCATGGAAATCGCGCCCGCGAGAGGGATGGTTTCATTTGGGTGTAGGAACCGAATTAGAACTGATGTCATCAGAAGGCGTGCGTATGCTCCATCGCGGAGTGCCGCAACCTCTAGATTCGCGAAAGGTAGCAGTCATGCTAGTAATCGTGATGCTGGTGCCTATTTTTAGCCCTGTAACTGCCGATGAATCAGTCGGCAGAGACGATTTCGGAGTTCTAGAAGCCATGGCCAATGCGCTCACAGCCCAGAGAGATTCTGGAGAGGATGAACTTGCCCACAATTCTGCCGAAGGCGTGCTCAGTGCATTGGAAGCAAGGGGAAGAGAAATTGGCGACGGAGATGCTTTGTTGGCAACGGATGGCGTGATTGGTGATATTTCAATGCGTGAAACAGACCCATTAGAACCATCTCATCCACGCCCATATGTTTACTTGACAGATCCCAATTCACATCCAAATGGATGGCCTAACAATCTATTGGATACATTGTTTGAATTGCCTCCAAGTATAACAGATCCATTAGCCATAGGAGCTAACACCTATTCTGTCTATGTTAACTACACTGCTAGAAACAATGGCCCTCAACACGAGGCTTGGGAGTATGGGACTTTTACTGGCGACATATTGTCTCTCGATGGAGCGGGCATATTTGAGAACGCAATCGATATTGATGGCGATGGAAGCANTGACGTCGCTGTTGGACTTTCAATCGTTGGTTTGGGAANTCAAGGAGAAGGTTGGGGCGTTCAGTGGAGTGATGGATTAATTCCTACCATCGAAGAAATCTGGATTCGCCCGAACTTCCAGTGGAAGGTCCGTGTTCTTGACCACAACGATCCATTATGGGACGATATGGCAAGCATGGAAGTATCTCTGATGAAAGGTGTAGCATACGATTTGACATTTACAGGGGATGGAGAATCATATGCCTTGGTTATTGATTCTAGATTCACACAGCCTCCACACGATTTCCAGGTACGTGTTGGCTTAGATCAAATGACTCTAAGCATAACAGATACTTTCACTAATATTCTTGATGTATTGAATATTTTCAACGGAGGCGATGATTCAGGCCTCGAAGTTACATCGGTTTCAGCACCTTATGCTATTCTAATTTCCAACCCTAACAGGAATTCTGCTAACGAACAAACCGATTGTGAAGATTCATCTTGGTACGATCCTATAGCCGACCATGATTCAGAAAGTAGAATCCATAAGTGTGGATTTTCGGTAGGTATTGGTTATGTACACTTTAACGAGCCAGATATTGATGGCTTCAGGTCTTTAGATGAATTGGGCTACATCGATGTGGGATTACATCCTACTATCGGAAGCACCTTGCTTCCTCAAGAGGTCGATTTGGTTATTCGTAACGATAATGCTGGAGAAAACTCATTTGACAACATTGAGATTTTTAGCGACACAGATGCAGATCTGTATTTCCACTATTTCGAAGACCGATCCGCTCACGTCGAGGAAGGAGGCCAATTTGGCAACATTACCGATTCACGTGGCTGGGTTAGAGATATGCCTAAGGGCACATTGCCTCAAGAGGAAATAGATGCTATTTTCACATTGATTGGAGAAGCCCCAGGCTCGTCTAATCTACCAGGGCAAATGCCCAATAGATTGTCTCTAATCATTTCAATAAAGAATTACTCAGCAGATAATTCTGCCAATGTAGCAGACTCAAGTCTGATGTTTGACCCTAGTGATAACCGATGGAACAGTTTGATTTTGATTGCTGGAACAGAAAGAATAGCGAAGTTGGAGTATGTTTCAACCTTCCAAAGGCACGGTTATGCAATGGATTCTTCCTCAATGGAAGTGGAAATTGTGGATTTACCCGAAGTAGTTGCTGTTTTCGGAACCTTTGAAATCCCATCTTCGAATCGAGTTAGAGTTGAATTTGGGACTGCACCAGATTTATTGAGTGAAGTTTTAGATAACGTTGTTCTGAATTTGGTTGAGATTATTCTCGACTTAGGGACTATTCTAAATGGGCTACCTGAAGCAATTGTTGACACTGCAGGGGAATCCAGCGGTGAAATATTCGTGCAGATGTATGATCAAGTCCGCGAAAATTGGAATGATGGAAGCGTTCGTTCTGAAACTACAGTTTCCAGTTTGAGTCTAGCCATAGGTAGTAGCCCTCATCCAGTAATGGATAAGAATCACATTTTACTAGCCGAAGATCTCGATTATACAGATAGTAATGGCAATGTTGATGGAAAATACGGGCGAATAAATGCTCCATTAGTCCCTGTTGGAATGAGTTTACTGATGACAGATATTTCTGGGGTGTCATATTCATACGACCAAGATACAGATTTACGAACAATCTCACTCTCTGGAATTTCGGGTGAAGAGTTAATCATTGGTCATTTGGCTCACTTCTCCAATACTACTGATGGCGAAGTTAAACAATTCGCATCGATATCCAACCGTCCTGAAAACCTCACGATTTCTCAACAGGACTCTGTGATTACATACTCGGCTACTGGCGAAATTGGCACAATCACATACAGTGGCGAGGGGGATGGNCAATACAACGCTTTGAGGCTGAATGGATTACCATCTCAATTCCAGCTAGAACTTGGAGATACGTTGGCTATGTATGCTCCAGACGGTGTAGATTCGATTGAGGTACAAATTTCTAATGCCACTACTCCATTGACAATGGATGATGATCATGCTAGATTTTGGATTGACCAGAATATTGGTGAGGCTAGTATGTCTCTGAAATTATCCAATCTAACATCAATTGTGCTAAACCCTCCTCAAGAACCGGGCGCACTTGGCCCTACTGGAAACAGTGAATTGGTGATGAATAGGACAGGTTCGGCGCCGTTCAGTGTTTTGCTTGAAGATGTAAGCGATAGAAGTGACGAATTCTTAGGGCTGTCAGGTCGAATCTACCTCGACCCATTACCAGCAAATGTAACTATGTCACTTCCATCATCTCAGAATTCTGACATCATTTCAATTCCGGAGTTTGGTGATGCAGATGGCATTTTGGCTCTATCTTTCTTCCTTTCTGGGATGATCGACTTTGGTGCTTCAGTCAATGATTTCGCAGTAGAGAGTATGGTCGATTTAGGCGATGCATCAAACATTGCAAGCAACATGAGCCTTGGCCTTAATTTGAAAACCGGTGAAGAATTCGACATTACCTTGGATGTCAATAAAGGAGTAAATGTTCCAAATGAGCCTCGATGGGTTCATGGTATATCGGGAGAAGTATTGGAAGCTACACAACTGATATTCAATTATTCTTTGATGCCGGAGTTCACAGAAAGTTCCAGACTAGTAGTAAGCGATGCACTTGAGGACTTTAGAATTACAGAATTAGAACGACCTGAAGTAATTCAAGCCTTGACATGGGGCGGATTATCCGATGCCGAATCGTTAGTTGACGCAATGGAAGACGGATATATTTCGGCTAGAGAATTAAAACTTCTAGATAATGCAACACTCGAAGAAGAAGGAGTAACATTTGAGCAAAGACGTTCCTGGCACAGCAAGATATGGATGCCACAACTTCCTGCTGGAAAGATTGAGTTAACATATCAGGTGATAATCAAGGATGAAGTCCCAGAGTTCAATATCGGGGCATCACTTGAAGGTTGGACACCTTTCCGCCCAGTACTGACAATTGAATTGAATGGTTTAACTAGAACTGATACGATGATGGTTCTTACAGGATTAGATACCGATCTTGAAAGAAATGTAAACATTAGTGCTACAATTTCCACAGAATCTGATTTAGTAATTCCAAGAACTACTATTGATATGTCCTACAGTCTAGGAGAAAGATTGGATAATGCTAGAGTTTTACAAAATAATCAGTTGAGAGGAATCAGAACTGAAATGATGATGTTTGATGCTCCTGCAACAGCAACTTTGTATTCAAAGATTGGAGATATATTGCAAGCAGATTTGACAGTCCCTCCCTCTGACAGAATAGATGGTCGAGATTCAGCAGATTCAATGATGTTGCAACAATTGAGAATGGTAGATGGAATTTGGTGGCCATCCACGATGTTCATCAGAGATGTACCGGGAGAAATGCATTTACTTGCCGCTCCAGCTGAAAATTTCGATATTCATGAAGAGCGTTCATTCCAAGGAATGTTTGAGATGGCATATTCTTCCAATAGCGATGATATGGATTTGTTTATTGAAACAAAAGGGAAATCCCAGAACCTCAGAGGCAACAATCTGATGCTATCTGAAAATCTGCCAGATAGATTTACGATGGAAGTTACTGAGGACTTTGGCGCTAGGATTTCTGCTTCAGGAAACGGCGTTGAAAAATTGTACATCCGTNGAAGTAATTCNCAGTTACAGGACGGCGTAAATATTGTCTCTGCAGAACTTATTGGCGAGAATTTGAAAGGGGCGGAAGTTCACATATATCGGCCTTTAGGATATCCTGTCATTGTAGTAGATGGGATTACAGGAGGTAGAATTGTGGCAACATCTCACACTGAAGTCGATGTCTTGGGGACAGACATAGACGCAAGAGGAGTGCTATTAGATGCTCAATTTACTGGTGGCATTCCTACAGCGTCAAGCGTAGGAGTTAACGGAGTAGTTTCTGATTTATCTTTGATTAGTAGCCTTACTGGTGGCGAAATTGAAACAACGCACATAATGATTGGAGATCCAATCTCATCTATGCTTGCGACTGCAATAGCGGCGGTGACNGGATGAGCGACGATTACGATGAGGATATGGAGAATGAACTCCATGAAATGTCTCAAGAAATCGGTGAGCGAGTCAAAGAAATCGCTGAGAGTATACATCCGATGAGAGTTGCTCTAGCAGGAGTAATTTTGTTGATGTTGATGGGCGCATTAGTATCTACTTGGTATTGGGTTATTCCGCGTGACGATGTCGAAATTGAGGTTATGTACTTGCAACGAAATGGACACATTGTCCTTACTGAATTAGTTAATGACGGCAGTAGGGAAATTACCGATGTATCTCTAAAAGTCGAGTTTGTAGATGCAGAAAAGAATGTATTGGATAGTTTGCAAGTATCATTCGATTCAGTGCCCAGCCATACAAGTATTTCTGGTGACAAGATGGAATTGGAGATTCTAGGTTATTCTGTTTGGGAAGAATATACTATACAGATTGAAATCGTATGGACTAATTTCAAAGGTGAAGAAAACAAAGAGATATTTATTCACGTAGTATCTGAGAACATTACAGAAAAATTCCACAATGATTGCAAAGAAGTAACGTGGTTCTTTTGAGACTATACAAGGCAACTCCTAAAACGAACTTTCAACGCCCAAGGCATGTGCGTAGAACCTTCTTGCTGCTCATTATATTCCTCCTCTCTGGTATACCGGTCGTAAATCAACCGGCAACTTATGAGGAAGAGTCCAATGTTGAGTGGATTAGGTTTGATTTACCTGAAGATTCAATTCGTAATTTAGTTGGCGAACTTGATGAATCCTTGTCGCTAGAACAGCGCCCTCTCTTAGCTCATTCTAGATTAGGAATTCACGACGCCTCAGGAGTCCTATTCGATAGTGAGATTCCAGACGAGTTATTGACATCTAGGCCCGATTTGTCCTTGGTTTTAGTGTCCACGGAATATCGCATATCAGATGTTAGAAATGCGATTTCCGACTATCCTGGAATTGAAGTTAGAGAATTTATTGCCCCATCTGGTTTATTGGTCCAAGGTACTCAGAATGGACTCAATAGCATGAAATCATTCGAAGGCGTTGCTTCTGTGCAACCAGTTCCTTTGGCTATGTTAGTCGATTTCACTGTAATGGAATCCCCAGAAAACACACCAGTTAGAATCGAATCTTGGCGAGCAGAAGCATTACTTCCTGGCGTTGATATTTCGGATAATTGGGGGATGAGGTTACATCAGGAACTCGATGTTGTTGCAAATAATTTCCTAGAAGAATCTAAATTTGCTGAAACCGGACGTTATGATGGATTTACCAAATCAACCATTGCATCGATTGCAGCAGAACCATCTGTTGCGTGGATTGGTCCGCAGCCAAGTCTTACAATTTGGAATGACCAATCTCGAAATCATATGAATATCAATGCCATGGAGCAATACTACACTACAGATCTTGATGGTTCAGGACAAATTGTTGCTGTTGCAGATTCAGGATTGGACCATGATCATGGCGACTTTGGGAATCGAATTATTGGTAATGTTGATGTCATTGGAGATGGTTCTACGGCAGACGCTCATTCTGGGCACGGAACACACGTTGCTTGTACTGTTTTAGGTGACGGAACTAGGGGGAATTATGCTGGAATAGCACCTGAAGCAGAATTGTATTTCCAAGCAATGGAAAACGATAACAACGGAAATTTCCAATGGTCCAGCATCAATAATATGCTGAACACTGCTTACAACAATGGAGCAAGAACTCATACAAATTCTTGGGGNTCATCTTCGTCGTCAGATTGGGGAGTATACACTTCAACATCCGAGGATGTTGATGATAGAGCGAGATATTATGACCAATATTACAGCGGCAGAGAAGGATTGACCGTTTTATTCGCTGCTGGAAATGATGGACCAAATAGTGATACGATTGGAGCACCAGGTACGGCCAAGAATACCATCACGGTGGGGAACTCTCAGAACAGATATTCCGGAGCTCCAAACTCGATTATGGATGGNTCCAGCAGAGGGCCGGTCGACGATGGACGAATCAAGCCGGACATACTTGCTCCCGGAGGATATGTTCGCTCTTGTAGAGCCCAGGAGGCGACCGATATCGGTGGAGCAACTTGGACCAGTAACTGGTATCTCGAATACACTGGAACTAGCATGGCAACTCCAAACGCAGCAGGAACTGCAGCATTAATTCGTGAATACATTACGGAAGTCGCTCAAAGACCAGAACCCCAAGGTGCTTTAGTCAAGGCATTGATGATATTAGGAGCCCGAGATGTCGGAACCCGAGATATACCGAACATGGATGAAGGGTGGGGCAGGATAGATCTCAAAGGAACACTTGCTCCAAACAATGGTCGTGGAATTTGGGTAGATGACCGTTCTGTATTGTCTTCAACTGGAAATTCCAAGAGTTATTCATTCAACATCACAACTCCTAATCAAGCATTCAAAGCAGTAGTGGCATGGTCCGATGAAAGAGGTTCTAGATTTTCCAATACTCAATTAGTGAATAATCTCAATTTGTTAGTGACAACTCCTAGCGGAGTGGAATACAAAGGAAATGAATTTTCACAGGGNCGTTCAATTCAAGGTGGAAATTATGACACTTTGAATAACGTCGAAGTAGTTCTGGTTGATTCTGCAGAGATGGGCTTGTGGACCGTTAAAGTAACTGATGCAGGTCATTCTGGTTCCCGCGCACAACCCTTTGCTGTGGCTGTATCTGGAGTGGGAGTCAATGATTTGAGGCCAGATCCCTCGCCTATTCCGTCCTCCTTCACTACAGATATTGCAATTCCACAAGTCGGTGATAATGTATTGGTAGAGATGCAGGTTTCTAATTTAGGAAACGTAGAAGCAGAAAGCGTCGAAGTAATTTTCCAGGAAGAAGGAGTATATCTTAACACACAAACTTTCGATTTAGGGCCTGGTGGATCCAAGGTTTTGTTTTGGAATTGGCAACCTCAAACCGCAGGAGCTAGAACTCTAACGTTCCTGTTGGANTCTTCTGATACAATAGATGAGATCAATGAAGGAAATAACCGAATGGATGTCGTTGTCAATGTAACAACACCCGGTGTTCGAATTGAATCAGCGTCTTCAACTGTAACTTTGAGTGACATAAATGCCACATCATCATCGTGGCAGGTTACGCTAACCAATACAGCTTTGTTGACAACGAACGCATCAATTTCTTCAACAGGCGTGACCAGTCCCAGCAATTCTCAACTTTCTTGGTATGTTGGTCTTGACCAGACCGACTTCGAATTAGATGGTCAAGAAGGCGCTTTGGTGAATGTCACATTAGTTCACCCTTCAGGACCTGAACCTGGAATGTATCTCATAAATCTCTTAGGTTATGATGAAGATAATGATGTGAGCAGCCCATACGTTCTGATGTTAGATGTACCGCTATTATCCGATACTAGGATAGAATTTGATTACACAACGATTCCTGTAAATCCATCGAATGTAACTTCTGTTGACATTAGACTATTCAATTTAGGAAATAGCGACATCGGGTATGACTTATTCTTGGAATCTCCTCCAGGATGGTATGCAGGTTTCGATGATCTTTCTGCTCAAGGGGGGGCTAACTCAGCATCAACCGGATTGATGCTGGAAGACGGCCAAATGACCATTGGGCTCTCNTTTACTCCTCCTCAAGTTATGACTCTAGCCGGGGCAGAGTTGACAGTTGTTTTGAAAGTTGTATCTCAGAGCGAAGAAGCTAGGATTGTTGATTATGAATTACCATTAGTGGTAGAAGAGATTTCACACGTTACTGTTGATTTAGAATCTTCATTTTCTTCAATAACTCCTGGAAATACAATTTCTTTGCAATACAGTGTTGAGAATAGAGGAAATATCGACTTAGCGCTAAACCCTAGCTTACAACTTCCTTTAGGGTGGATACAAAACACCGTTCTAGAAGACTTTGAACTTTCATGGACAGAATCTAGAAATTTCGCTATTTCAATAACAGCACAACAAGATGCAAGGAGCGGGGAAATCAAATTGATTATGGATTCGAATCAAAATTCTTGGAGTCATACTGAAGATGTTGATGTAGTAGTTTTGCCGAACCCTGTTCTTACATTTGCTTCAGTCGAGATTGGTGGTGACACATGGTCGAACATATTTGGTCCGGGACAACATCCAACAGGTGTCCCCATCAACTATACTTGGTTGGTAGAGAATACTGAAAGCGTGTCATGGAATCCTTCTGCTACTCTACAATTAGACAACAATTTACTGGGAGATTGTACATCACCCGGAACAATNTCAAAGGGAGATATCAAACCAATGACATGCACTATTGTCATCTCAGCAATGGCTGACCCTGCATCAGAACCGGAGTTCAAAGTTACATTGTCTGGAGATTTGGTTTCAGTTAATGAGACCGTGACTATGCTAGTTGCACTTTCCAAAGAGATTTCTTGGAAGGTGGATGGTCCACTGACTCTCGAAACAGACGAGCCATCAGTTCTCCAGTTGACAATTACCAATACTGGAAACACCTTGGTATCAGGTGCAATAGAGACGACATCTCCTAGCGGATGGAATATTGAGTTCGATGGAGCGGAATCAGTTAATCTTGAAGCTGGCCAATCTCAGAAGATTAGACTAGACGTTACTGCTACTAAGCCGGGCGATGGAATCCTTTCAATCTCAATTAGTGGAGCCGAAGATGTGATCAATTCAAAGATAGAATTGGATGTATCTAGTGAAGGTGAGGCAGTTACAGATGACTCTTCCAGCATGGGTCCATTGGCTTGGTCGATATTAGTCATCATTCCTTTGGTTGTCATTATTGGTCTTGTTATATTCCTGAGAAATAGAGATGTGGCTAAAACACCCTCTTCTTCGCCACCACGTGGGTCATTTGCAAGTCCTGCGCCGCAATCAAATGTGACTCCGTGCTTTGCTTGTAGGCAACCGATTCTATCTTCGATGCAAGGTTGCCCCTCATGCGGAGCNAGATATCACTCTACTTGCAAGGTTGAATCCTGTGTNAATTGTGGAGCATCTTCTACGGCTTTCGTAAATGTTGAGTGAATGAGCATTTGTCCATAGCCTTTTCATGTGACTACCCCGACCGGGGTTCATGGAACCCCGCAGAAAAGACCCCAAAGCCAGTCAAGGCATAACCAGTACTGTACTGGTAGCTTTGATGCTATTTTCACTAGTTCCAGNAATAGCAAACCCGGTCACTGCGGACGATTCTGGGCGAGATGCGAATATCTCAGTATCCATTTCTCCAAGTGCTCAAACTGTGAACCCAGGAGAGACTGCTGAATACACAGTNCGCGTCTACAANAATGGAGGAGACCCTGTTTCTGTAAATTTAGCAGCAACTAATGAGCAAGACTGTAATGGATACTCTTCAGCAATAGGTCAAATCGGTCAACCAATTGATGCTGGAGATTATGGCGAAACATTCCTCAATGTTACTTTGGCACAGAACGCCGAAGACTCTTGCATTACCACTGTTACAGCTAATGCAAANGAACAAGTTACTCCGCCAGACCAACCGGGCCAGCCTGCNCAACAATCACAAGATGTTGAAACAACTGCTGGAGACGGGGCAGGNTCGACNGTGTTCGCTGTCGATCTTACTATTGACGCTCCAGTTAATCCAACTTGGAACGGAGAATCGACNATNGAATGGGATGTAGAGGTCGAGAATACAGGCAGGGTTCAGGAAACGGTCCAATTAACCGTAGANCCTAGAAGCGGCTCTGGATGTAAATCTGATAGTAGTATGTCNATTAGTGTCGACCCAGAGNCCGTTACTTTAGACAACGGCTCTTCAGAATGGGTTACAGTAACCTTGGAAGTGCCTGAAGGTAAAGAAAGCGACAAGTATTGTTGGGAAATTGAGGGTGTAGTAACCAACGACCAGAACCCTAACGGAAGCGCATCCGATACAGAAGAATTCAGCCTTTTCGTTCCAGAATTGAAAAAGTGTTCTTCATCTTTGTCCAAATCAAGCCTGTCGCTTGAACCAGGTGAAACCGGTACACTTGTTGCCACTTATTCTAACGAAGGAAACACCGACTGGTCGATCAGCGTTGGATTCAATGGTAGTAAGTCCAATTGGGCTTCTGTTGACGGAGCATCAAGTGGAATGCTGAATTATAACAACGGCAACGGNGAGAAAGAATTCACAATTGAGATTACGCCAGATGATTCAGTCGAAGCGAACTCTCAGAATGAGTTTTACATTGAAGGAAAGGATGGAAATGCTTGGAAATGTAGAACTTCTGTGACAGTTACAGTTGGCCAATCACATGGAGCCATAATGTCTCTAGGAAATTCTGGACTTTACAATGTCCAACCAGGCCAAGATGCAACAACAACTCTTACAGTTACAAATCAAGGCAATGGCCCTGATACATTCAGAATTTCGGCTTCCTCTCCTCCTACAGGATGGGCGGTTTCACTTGAATCTTCAACAATTTCGACGCAGTCAAGATTTAGCAACGAGAAAACAGGTACTATTGATGTTACAATTTCTCTTCCATTGAACGCTTTAGCAACTGAGGAGGTAGCAATCACATTTTCAGTACTTCCAACATCTAGTGGCGGCGCATATGCTACCCAAGAACTCACAATCACAGTCAAGGCAGTGCACGGAATGAGTGGAGGCGCTCCAGCTGAAGACCAAACCGGCAGATCGGATACCACCGTTAAATTCCCAATCACTGTGACTAATGACGGCAATATTGAGGACAGATTTAGGTTTTCAGTTATTTCTCAAACTGCACAACCAGCATGGGGCAAGCATTTCGAAACTGAAGATGGAACCGTTGTTACAGAAATCGATATCGATGCACGTTCCACTGCGATAATGTATCTCGTAGTTTCTGTCGATGGCGAGGAAGAATTAGAAAGCTCTAGACTCACAGTTCGTGTCACTAACCTAGGTGATAACAACAACGGGGATGCGAATGATGACGGAGTTCCTGATAACCAACTTGAGTTTGTATTCAGGGCAATTCTTTCAAATCGAGATTTTGCCATGGATGCAATAATCATGAATTCTCAAGATGACTTGAGCCGTAACGCCATCCTTATCCTACCGCCGGGCGGTAGTCAAACTTTCAATATCAAGTTAACAAACACTGGCGATATGACCGATGAAGCAATATTTGATTTCACAGGATTGTCAGGTACAGCAACTCGCACTTTGACATACCGCGGTATGACTGTTGAGGGTCCAATTCTTGTGCCAAAAGGCTGGGGTGCTTTCAATGAATCAACTGGCCAATTCTATTACCTTGGAAACTCTCCATTAATTGGCTCAACCGATGATAAAATCTTTGAGAAAATTGTTGATAATGGCCTCGTAGATTCTCATGTGCCAATGGTATACTATGCTATAGTTCAGTTGGAAATTCAAGTTAATACAGGGGCAGAAAATGGCGACGGGGGCCTGTTAGAAATGGTTGCAACATCTGTATCTAACGCCGCAAATAGAAGCGGTAAAGTTACATTTTCTTTGTCGGTCGAAACAGTTCTTGATACTGAAATAGTTCTCGATGGCGATATTGAGAGAGACATCACTTTTGGCGAGATAGGGAACTCTCCTAAATTCCAGGTCGAAGTATACAACACAGGAAATGTAGAATCCGAATTCAAAATTTTCTCTAGCGGAGGTATGAGGGGATGGAACGTTATTTTGAGCTATAATTCAGGCTCAGATTGCAAAAATAATGGAGACCATATCCTTTGCACAATCGATGAAGGAGATTCGGTTATGATAACTGCCAAAGTTAATCCTCCAGGTGGNGAAACTGCCGAAGTTGAGGACTCTTTCAAATTCACATTTTCTGTTGAACCGACCGATATTGGATTGGCGGGTAGAGAAAATATTGAACTAACGGTAAACGGTCAACCTGAAGAGTTTGGTTTGAATTCTTTAGTCACTCCAAATGTTCTGATGAGTATTGGAGCATTAGTAATAGTCGGGTTCCTCTATCTTGCTCTTCGCAAACGAAATTGACCCCTACGGGGTCATGATTGATGCGCTTGCAATTCTAGTGGCAACTAGACAACGCTTATGGACGGTTGTCGAGTGGCCGTGACAAGAGAGTGTCAACGCTCTCAGTTGGTGGCATAGTTGGTCGGCGCAGAAACGGTAACAGGCACCTATCTTTCGATGATGTGGATGACCCTTATTGGTATAGGCATGCCACTGGGGGCATTTATCACTCAGTACTTCGTTATGCCNAAGGTTGACTCGTCTCGCCCACACATGACCAAGTCATGGTTGATGGAAGGATATGAAAGGGACCACAGCCTCTATCCTCGTCGTCTTTCAACTTACGAATGTGGTTCAGAACCAGTCGGAGAAGCTATGATTCAATTTCACTTCCAGTACTATTGGTATGCTATCATTTTCCTCGTGTTTGATGTGGCATTCATGTTCATGGCATTAGGAGGGCTACTTGCCATGGATGCTACTGGAGCATCTTCTTCCGATCCAATCGACGTTGTAGGAACAGAGATGATTGTTCTAACTGTATTCTTTGCCACAATGGTTCTAGGTGTGTGGCATGTATTTCGCAAGAGAGGTCGCATTTACATCTGAGGTGATATGATGAGTGATACAGGGGAAAATTACACCACTTTCAACAGTAGAACGCTTGTAGAAGTCGTGGGCGATGTTACGGATGAAGCATTGAAGGCTACGAAAATCAAGCAATTGCTAAGTGTCCTTGCGGGCCGATTTTTCAACTGGGCAGGGCGCAAATCCTTGTTCACNCTCCACCTTGGAATCAAGTGCTGTGCGATNGAGATGGCGGCTTCAGCAACTCCAAGATTTGACGGAGATAGATTCGGAGTTCTATTCCGTTCAAGCCCTCGGCAATCAGATGTCTTACTTGTCAATGGTCCGATTTCCAAGAAATTCGCAGACCCAATTGTTCGTCTTTGGGAACAAATGCCTGAGCCTAAATATTGCATCGCTATGGGTGAATGTGCAATTTCGGGGGGNCCATATTACCAATCTTACAACATCCTAGAAGGAGTCGACACAGTAATTCCTGTCGATGTATACATCCCAGGATGCCCTCCTCGCCCTGAAGCACTTATCGATGGTTTCGGCAAGCTTCGTGAGAAGATTATCAGAATCGGTGGTGCGCCATCTACTGGTAGAGATGGCGACAAGCCAGTAATTGTAGGAGAGGACTGAGATGGGAACTACAGTTACCAATGAACAGATTTCTTCTGCATCAAAGGCTGCTGTTGAAAATCTTTCAGCACGTTTTGGTGATGCTGGAGTTAGTTCGGAAGTTGTTGCCCACTCAGCAGGAAAGAAATTTGATTTTGTTAGAATCACATGTTCTCCAGAGCAATGGAGGGCCGTTGCTAAGCATTTGAAGAACGAACTAGGAGTTAATNACTGTGCAATGATAACAGGAACTCACTATCCCTCNGGTAGTGCAGATAGGGGCTGGGAAGTGGCTTACCACATGCACCGATGGCCGATTAGCAATGTCGAAGCACACACTATGACTGTGCACGAAGGAGAAAGTCTCGAAGGAGACGATATTCCTCTGGAATTTGAGATATTCATTCCTTTAGAAGCAGGAGATTCACCATCCGTNCCCTCAATTCAAGATTTGTGGGTAGGGGCCGATTGGAATGAAAAAGAGACTTGGGACCTTGTCGGCATTGATTTTGAAGGACACCACAACATGCATCGTGTTCTAAATCCGCACGATTCACCTGTTGGATTCCATCCTCTACAAAGACAACACAAGATTCGCTATCACGACTTCAACGAAATGTACGACGATCCGCAAGGATTCGATAGAAAACCGGTAGATGAGGGCCGGGTAAAGTGAGGTGTTATTATGGCTGAAATGTGGATTACAATGGGGCCTCAGCACCCAATGACTCACGGATTGTGGACACTGCGTGTAAAGGTAGATGGAGAAACCGTTACCGATACCGAAGCAGAACTTGGATACATCCACCGTGGAGTCGAGAAGATTTGTGAGTCTAGAGATTTCACTCAAATCACTCCTTACTGTGACCGCCTTTGTTATGTGAGTGCCATGACATGGGCTCACTCTTACATCATGGCAGCAGAGGATTTGCTGGAGGCAGAAGTCCCAGAGCGAGCCGAATATATTCGATTAATGGCTGCTGAAGTTCAGAGGCTAGCTAGTCACTTGATGTGGCTAGGTGCATTTGGTCCAGACATTGGAAATCTAACTTTGATGACCTGGTGCTTGCGTGACCGAGAAATGTTCCTCGATTTGTTGCAAGAACTTGGCGGTTCTAGAATGCACTACAACTATCCGAGAGTTGGAGGAGTCAAGCGAGACATCCCTGTAGGATGGGCTAACAGACTGAAGGCCAAGGTCAAACTCTTTGAAAACAGAATCAAGGAGTACGAAATGCTTCTTGACGAATCCACCATTTGGCTAGTTAGATTACAAGGTGTAGGTTATGCAACTGCTGAAGACCAAATCAATGCAGGCGTAACCGGGCCGAATATTCGTGCTGCAGGTGTTAATACTGATGCAAGATGGACTAACCCTTACTCCGTCTATGATCAAGTAGATTGGGAGCCTGCTGTTGAGAAACCTACCAGCGTGAAAGGTGCAGATTGCTATGACCGCTACCGTGTCCGAATGGAAGAAATGAGGCAATCCTGCCGAATGCTATTGGATGCTATCGAAAAAATTCCAGGCGGTGCGAATACTCACTACCAACCTGGTGATGAGAAAATAATCACAAAGGCTCCAACCCGTGCGCCAGAAGGAGCAACTGGGTTTAGTACATACGAATGTACTAGAGGAGTTTCAAATTTCTACATCCAAGGCGGTGGCGACAGTAGAGGAAAGAACCCTTATCGCGTTTCAATTAGGTCTCCAATTTTCATTACTATTCCATATGTTGCAAAGACAATGATTGGTTACAAGGTCGCAGATATTCCTGCGATTATGGGTAGCTTCGATCCGTGTATAGGGGAGTCTGACCGTTGAGGTGATTATCATGGATGACTGGTTAGAACTTCACGACTTTGTCTACAACCAAACTAGGGAGTTGTTCTCTTCTATTCTAGAGGGCACTTTCTTGGAATCTTCTTCAAACGATATTGCATTCTTCGTTTACACACTCGTAACTTGTTTGACTACGTTCGGCGGAATTATGCTCTCTATGTTCATGATTCTATGGATTGAAAGGAAATTCTATGCTCGTGTTAACGACCGACGTGGCGCTACGACTGCACTGCGCTCTTTGTGGGTCGGAGAAAACGGCGTTACTGCTGGTGAATGGTGGAATATGATTCCATATGGCTTAGGTAAGCCAGTTGGAGCGATTAACAAGTGGCTAAACAAGGTGGCTGGAAATAAGGGTCACGAGCAAGAAATGGTCAACCGCGTCGGAAACCGTTCTTGGTACGGAGTCACAATTTTCCCAGGTTTCTTCCAAAATATTGCTGACGGAATGAAGTTCCTAACCAAGGAACACATGGTTCCTTCTAGAGCAGATAAGGTGATTTTCGAATTAGCACCTTTCCTCGTTATTTCTTCGACAATTATGATTTTGGGAATGATTCCTCTGTCTAGTGGAATCTATGGNGCAAACCCAGAACTTTCAGTTCTATTCGCATTCGCAATCTTCGGAATCGCGCCTTTAGGCGTATTCTTCGCAGGCTGGTCATCTAACAACAAGTATACTTTACTCGGTGGAATTAGAAGCGCTGCACAATTAACTGCGTACGAAATTCCACTGTTACTATCTATCTTAGGAGTCTGCGTCATGGCTGGATCATTCAATTTCCTTGAAATTGTTCACTTCCAGCACTCTTCAGGCGCATGGCTATTCTTCTTGATGCCACTTGGTGGAGTTCTATTCTTGGTCAGTATGATTGCTGAAGTCGAGAGAATTCCTTTCGATATGCCAGAAGCAGAAGCAGAACTCGTAGAAGGGTGGTGGACTGAGTATGGAGGCATGAGATTCGGTCTCCTCTTCGCTGCTGAATACATGCGTGTTTACGCTGCAAGCATACTCTTTGCACACTTCTTCATGGGAGGATGGCACGCTCCATTTGCCGGNACAATAGGCTCAATCCCATATCTAGGAGATGCTTGGCTAGCAATCCCGGGAATAATTTGGACTCTATTGAAAGCATGGTTCATCTTCACAGTTGTATTCGTATGGGCTAGAACTGCTCTACCAAGAATCAGAACTGACCAAATCTTAGAGTTTGGATGGAGAATGTTGCTACCACTTGCGGTACTGCAAGTCGCACTTTCAATGATTTACCGCCTGTACTTCTATGATGCTGGAGCACTAGCAGATACAGTAGNTGGCGGCTGGTCTTGGGACCTAACTATTCAAGAATTTACAATCCCATGGGGGTTGCCTATCATTACAACGATGTTCTGGTTGGCAGTATTCGTGGTTTTGATGAAAGATGAGAACATCGAAGAGAATGAGGAACGTATGTATCACATTCGCACGATGACTCCTGCGGGAACGCACACTGCAGGAAAGGAGTGAGGTGAGAATATGGCATCGCATCCACATGGCAAACCAAATTTCAGAAACCTATTCTGGTACCCGTTTAAGATAACTGGATTAACCGTTTTGAGAACTTACGAATTCATTGGTAAGAGATTCTCTAGTGGTTATCACAATACAACTCATCCAGAGTTCGTCTCTGAAGGAGATATTGTTCGTTCTGAAAAGACCAAGCACCTCAACGATATCACAAAACACCACTANACTCCAGATCGCTCTGGAACTGATTTGACTCCAACAATTTGGAAGCCTCAAACTATCAGTTACCCATATGAGCGTTTAGAGGAAATCGAACCATGGCTTTTCGTACCAGGTAATTACAATGGTAGAATCGGTATCATCTGGGAGACCTGTACTGCTTGTAAGATGTGTGTCAACATCTGTCCAAACTCATGTTTGCACATGACTACTGAATTGCGAGTGGACGTTCTAGACAGTGCTGAAGGTGAATGGGAAGGCTATGGCGCAGAACTCGAAGTTGGAAAATTCGCAGCAGTTGAGAAGCCAGAGGTCGTAGACTCTCTATCTTCTTTCAACCTTGCAACCGCTCACGCTGACGCTCCTGATGAGTGGAGATTCGGAGAAGTCCTAGACTTGTCCGGAGACAGTGCTCGTATGCGTTGGAATGACACTGGAGAAGTCGACCAAGTTCCTTTGGAATCTTTGTACCCGGCTGACGACCAGATCGTTTCCGGAAGAATTGATTTGGGCCGATGTATGTTCTGTGGTCTATGTATGGAAGCATGCAATTTCACATCATTCTTCATGACAAACGAGTATGATGGAATGTCCGGATTCACTCGTCAAGACCTATGGATGGATGCGAGTAGAACCAGAGTTCTAATCGGTGACCACCAAGAAGCGGTTGATGCTGAACTAGCGAAGAGAGCCAGCAAAGAGCGTGACAAGAGAGCCAAGAAAGCCGCTAAGGCCGCTAAGGCGGCAGGGGAGGCTTGAGTATGGACCTAGCAATGTACCTTGAAGTTGGTATGTTTTTCCTGATGAGTACCATCGTTATCGGNGGAGCTCTTGGCCTGATTTACATGCAGAGAGTTGCACATTCCATGATGTGTTTGATTTTCTGTTTCATGGGAGTTGCTGGAATATTCATCTTGATGAGTGCAGAATTCCTTGCAGTAATCCAAATTCTAGTTTATCTTGCTAGTGTAATGTTAGTCGTTCTATTTGGTATTATGCTGACTAGAAGGCAAATTCTTGAGGAGGACTTCGAATGAGACTACTGTCTATTCTCGCAAGAGTTGGCCTGGTCTTTTTGGGCGCTGTCATCATTACAGCAGTTTCTGCTGATATCGTTTGGGAGGATTCTTCTGATGAAGAAATCACAACTAGCGACTTAGCATCCGCACTATTCGGAGAGTGGGCACTTCCTTTGCTAGCTCTAGGATTCTTGATGGCTATGGCCATGGTAGGTGCAGCATATCTTGTTCGTGACGAGAGATTGGTGAATCTAGAGTGGGAACTTACTGGAGGTGAAAAGGAATGATTGATCCAGCATGGGTATCTGGTCTAGCGGCCATCCTTTTCATCATCGGATTGTGGGGCGCATTCAGTAGAAAAAACGCAATCGTTGTACTGATGTGTATCGAATTGATGCTTAACGCAGTAAACCTGCAATTCGTAGCAGCGGCAACTCATTGGGGTGATGTAACCGGATGGGTTTACGCAGTTTTCGCAATCGCAATCGCAGCAGCGGAAGTAGCAATTGGATTGGCTATCTTCCTCTCAATGTATGGACAACATGAGACCATATCTCTAGATGAGGTTAATCTCTTGAAGAACTGAGGTGTTATCATGAGTGGAAGCGAAATCATCGATTATGCCGTACTAATTCCTCTATTGCCATTCTTGGCATTCCCAGTTATTTTGTTCCTTGGAAGACTTTTCAACGGAACACCAACATGGGTAAAGAATGTCAAGGAAGGAGGAATCATCGCACTCGTGGTAATGGGCGCAAGCCTAATTCTAGCATTGTCTGTTATCAGAGAATACATGAATAAAGTCGGAGCGGCTGACGTATTTACTTGGTTTGAAGCATCTTGGTGGAACTCGGGCAATGGTGAGATAACTACCAAGGTATTCGGGTTCGGTGTTTACATCGACCATCTGACTGTAATGCTACTATTCGTTGCAGCATTCCTTTGTTTCTTGATCAATATCTTCTCGATTGGATACATGAATACGGATCCAATCAACGATAACCGAAACCACCGTTTCTACGCGGAATTCGTTCTTTTCTGTAGCGGTATGCTTGGAATGGTTTTGGCTGACTCGTTCCTTTGGCTATTCATCTTCTGGGAATTAATGGGATTGTGTTCTTACCTGTTGATTGGATTCTACTATGAGAGGCCAAGTGCAGCATATGCTGCAAAGAAGGCGTTCCTAACAACTCGCGTTGGTGACGTTTTCCTAGTAATCGGACTTGTAATTCTTTGGAACCTATTCGGAGGAACTTTGGATTACGATGTTCTATTCAAACCCGACAACATTGCAAATGTTGACTCTGGAGAATTACAACTTGCACTGGGTATGATTTTCATTGGTGCAGTTGGTAAGTCTGCACAATTCCCGCTACATGTTTGGCTACCGGATGCAATGGAAGGGCCAACACCAGTTTCTGCTCTAATTCACGCAGCTACAATGGTTAACGCCGGTCTATACATTGTCGCTCGTATGTTCCCATTCTTCAGTGCCGCTGACATGGGCGCACTGTCCACACTTGCAATTATCATCGCAATTATCGGTGGAATAACCGCAGTAATGGCGGCACTAATCGCATTCGTACAGATGGACTTGAAGAAGGTTCTAGCATACTCTACAATGAGTCAGTTGGCTTACATTTTCACTGGACTAGGTTCAGCATTGTGGCTAGCAAACAACGGATATGATGAACTAGCAGCATTCGCAATGGGAGCATCTCTGTTCCACCTGTTCAACCACGCAATGGCAAAAGGAATGCTGTTCATGGCATCTGGTTCAGTCATTCACGAAATGCATCACGCTCACCATGAAGTAGCTCACCACGGCCATGGTGATGACCACCATGACGACCATCACGATGACCACTTTGATGCACAGTCTATGGAAAACATGGGTGGTTTGGCAAGCAGGATGCCTATCACGGCGACTGCTATGTTTGTAGGAAGCATGTCGATTATCGGTATTCCTCTCATTGGAGGATTCTGGTCCAAGGAAGGTATCATTGCTAGCGCATGGAAGGTTGCTTTGAAGGAGCCAATCTTCTTACTACCTGCTATGTTAATTCTAATCGGTGCAGGAATGACTGGATTCTATATGTCTAGAATGTGGTTCATGACTTTCGCTGGCAAGCCAAAGACAGAAGTTGCAGAACATGTCCATGAACAAACACCATGGATACCAATACCATTGGTAGTCTTGACATTCATGACTCTGGCTGCGATCATCTTCGCTGGAATGCATGCAGGACACTGGCTAGGAGACTTTGAGTCAGGACACTACACCAGTTTCGTCGATGGTATCGGCTATGAAATGGAGCATGTATTCTTGAATCACGATCCATTCCTAATGGTATTGACTTACGTTGCTATTGGATTGTCACTAGTACTCGGGCCATCCTTTGCAATGGCATTGTATGGTGGTGGCCTAGACAAGGGTCAGAAGGCAAAACCATGGATGCAATGGGCGATTGACCTATCTGCAAAAATCAATTCAAAATCCAACTTTGATAACAGCGCATGGGCAAATTCTAGCCTTGCAAACTCCTTGCACAAGAGATTGCACTTTGACGATATTTACGATGCTGCCATGATGAAGATTGTAGTTGGCTTTGCAAATCTTTCAGCAATCTTTGACTCCAGATTTATTGATGGAGTAATCAAGACAATTGAATCTACAAGTCAACAAGCATCAAGGAGGCTACGTGCACTTACAACCGGCTCTGCAAGAGATTACATCATGATGACGGCGATAGGAACATTGGCCATCTTCATGTTACTTTGGGGGGTGGCTTGATTGGGTAGCAACCGAGCACTAGATATCAAGAACAAGGAGTTCATGCTCATTGGTGGTTTACTGATTATTGTGGCTGGATTGATGGCATTCTTCCCATCTCTAAACGATTCAGACACAACAGTCGATTGGATTAGCCTACCGTTGGTTGGTTTCCCAATAATTGTGAGTTGTATCCTTATGGCATTTGCAAGCCAGGAATCACGCGCAAGAAAGGAAGTAATTGCAGTCCCAATCAGACTGTTTACTCTAGTTGCCTCATTGATTCCACTAGCAATTTCTACCGCTCTATTCTTCGATTGGCTAATTATGGTCGACTGGGATTTAGCATACAATGAATACGCTCTTGAAAAGGAGTATGTATGGATAGAAACAATTGGTGTATCGTGGCATGTAGGAATGGATGGTTTGTCATTCCCAATGGTTTGGTTGACAACATTCCTTGTACCAATTACTATCATTACAACATGGGATGAGAAGGATGGAGCAACATATCATCCTCTACTATTGATGATGGGTGGAGCACTAATCGGTGTATTCGTCGCTCTTGACCTATTCTTGTTCTATGTGTTCTGGGAATTGACATTAATTCCAATGTTCTTCTTAATTCTGAAGTGGGGAGGAAAGGACCGCAGATATGCAGCTCAGAAGTTCTTCATCTACACCTTCTGTGCTTCGGTAATTATGCTACTAGGTTTGATCACTCTATACTTCCTTCAGCCAGAGGGAAGCGGCGCGCAGTATGGTACAGTAACCGGCAGAACATTTGACATGACAGTATTGTTCTCTAATGCAACAGCGTACAACATGGGAGACAACGTCTTCCTGGGTGAAGATATGCAAAACGTTCTCTTCGCTATGCTAATGATAGGATTCTTGGTTAAGCTACCAGCAGTACCATTCCACACTTGGCTACCCGATGCCCACGTACAAGCGCCAACAGGTGGCTCAATGTTGCTAGCTGGTGTTATGCTGAAGATGGGAGCATATGGTATGCTAAGAATTCCAATTGCAATCTTCCCGGATGCAGTAGTCTACTATCAAGACGTGATCATGGCTATTGGTCTAATCTCTCTTGTTTGGGGAGCAATAGTTTGTCTTGGACAAACCAACCTGAAGAAGATGGTAGCATATTCATCAGTATCTCACATGGGTGTAATCCTACTAGGTATTGCTAGTATGCAGCCAATTGGATACGCAGCTGCGCTATTCATGATGTTCGCACACGGAATCATCTCCCCAATGCTGTTCGCAGTTTGTGGTGCATTCAAGCACCATTACCACTCGATGGAAATTGGTGCTATGCGTGGCATGGCAAAGTGGTCTCCATATTTGGCAGTCTACATGATGTTTGCTTGGATGGCAAGCCTAGGTTTGCCGTTGCTGGCAGGATTCGTTGCAGAACTGATGGTTATGATAGCATTCTGGCCTGAATACGGTTGGTGGATTTTACTTCCTGGTGCCGTTCTAGCAATTACTGCTGCATACTACCTATGGTCTATGCAAAGAACAATCTTCGAAGGTGGAGATGAGGGACAGCCTCCAGAATCTCTCAATGGAGAAACGCCCCCAGATATCACACTAACAGAGAACATAGGCATGATAATCCTTGCAATATTCACCGTAATCTTCGGTATTTTCCCATTCATTGCATTGGGAATGATGGACCAATGGACTGTTGCCTTCTTCGAAGGAGTATTCAACTTAGGGGGTATCTGAGATGAGTGAAGTTACTATGGTACACGGAGAAGACGAGTTCGATCTTCCTACAGTTGTAGAAGTATTCAGCACTGACTTCTGGAAGGCTTTCGCTCCAGAAACGATACTAATCTGTGGTTTGCTATTGATTTTCATCATTCCAAACTTGGGTAATTCAAAATTCCGAATTCCACTGACCAAGGTAAGAGTCCCGTGGTTCTTGGGAGGAAAGAGGTTCAAGGTTACAGGTTCTCCTGCAATCCCCGGTATACTTGCAACAGGAACTCTGTTTACTGCACTGGGAATGATGGCAATCGAAGCTATTGATGGTAATATGGATACTACGGCAGTAATGAGCAATGGCATAGTCATTCTGCAAATGGATAACTTCTCGAGATTCTTCGAAATCTTGTTCTTAGCAGCGGTTCTTCTTGCATCTATGGCGAGTTTGGATAGAATCCCAGCTCACACATTTGAAGGAAAGAAGAGTCTAGAAGAGATGTATGATAACAGGCGCCAGGCTGATTTCTATATTCTGATGCTAACCACTGCAATCGGTATGTGTATTGTTGCATTAGCTCAAGACTTGTTCGTTCTATTCGTGGGTCTAGAATTAGCAAGCCTAGCCACATATGTCTTGGTTGGATTCCACAAGGAATCGAAAGCAGGGGCAGAATCTGGAGTCAAATATTTCATCGTAGGTTCGGTTGCAAGCGGAGTTGGGTTGTATGGTCTATCTCTACTCTACCTAGAGTTCGGAAGTCTGCAATTACATACTATTGCGGCGAATTGGGCTGATTCAACCATCCTAGGAACTATCGCTCTTGGATTAGTTTTGGTCGGATTTGGATTCAAGGTCAGCGCAGCACCATTCCACTTTGCGGCTCCTGATGCTTATGCCGGAGCGAATTCACCGGTTGCAGGTGTTCTAGCAACTGCGTCTAAGGCTATGGGAATGATTGGTTTAATCAGAGTATTACTTGTCATCGCACTGCCAGAAGCTGGTGCTGATGAGAGTGCAATTTGGTTGTACACGCTTGCTACTTTGTCAGTTATTACAATGACATGGGGTAACGTTGCAGCGCTAGGTTCGACTAATCCAAAGAGAATGCTTGCATACTCTTCCGTAGCTCATGCAGGATACATGCTTGCAGCATTAACTGCTGTTGGAGCATGGAAGTGGGGAGAAGTAGAGGCACCGGGTGATTATGCTGAAGCAATAGTTGCAGCCGTACTGTTCCATCTATTCGTTCTAGTCGCATTCAAGTTGGGAGCATTCCTCGTTTTGGGTCTTCTTGAGATGGAAGGTGGAGCTAGCAGGCTATCAGCGCTATCTGGTCTAGCACGCAGAGATCCATTGATTGGAACAGCGATGTTCATCTTCATGCTAGCACTTGCCGGAGTCCCTCCGCTTGCTGGATTCATGTCGAAATTCTTGGTGATAGCAGGTATTGTTTCAACAAGCGTTGGTGAATTATGGATGAATGGTACAGTGTCATTCTCAGAGATTCATTGGGTCTGGTGGCTTGCTCTTGCAATGTTCATCAACAGCGCAATCTCAGTATTCTATTATTTACGAATTGGAGTTGTGATGTTCCTAGATGTTCCAGAAGAAGGACGCAGAAAGCCTCTACCTTATGGCGCATCTATCAGGATGGCAATTTGGATTTGTTTGGTTGCAACAATCCTTCTAGGATTATCTGGAGACACACTAATCGATATGTGTTACAGAGCCGCAGACAGCCTAAACTTGGCTTGAATTGAGTCTTAGCCTTCAAGTAGGAAGGGCTTTTCGCTTGACCTATGGGCCGTAGGCGCGAAGAGAAAGTAGACGAGGAAGAACTAGCTCGTCTGATGGGTAATGTAGAGGGAGAATCCTCTAAGATTCGTGTCAAGATGCCAAACGTCAAGGTCAACGAAATGTTTGCAATCGCAGAGCAAATTTTGGGTGGCCGTAGAGTTACAGTATTGTGTGCTGATGGCGAAACAAGAATGGCGAGAATTCCAGGAAAAATGCGAAGACGTCAATGGGTTCGTGAAGGCGACCTGATTATCGTTTGGCCATGGGATTTCCAAGATTCCAAAGCCGATGTAAAACACCGTTATACGAAAACTCAAGCCATGTATCTTTCCAGAAAAGGAGTGCTACCTTCAGAGGTAGACGTATTCGGAATGAATACACAAGCAGATGACTTTGATGACGAAGATGGACTATTCGCATCTTCCAATGAAGATGAAGCACCAGAAGAAGAGGCAGTCGAGGAAATGGAAGATGATGATGACGACGATGAGATCAACGATCTCTTCGGTTGAATTCAAATCTTCAAATCCTAATTGGCTTCAGCAATAAGGAGGCCAAATTATGGGACGCCAATCTGATTGGGACGAAGAACTCTCCAAAGATACCAAGCAGCGCCGGAATAATCGTAGGCGTCGTAAAACAAATGCTGACCAGAATTACATGGACAACGAGTCCTCCGAGTTCATCAAGAGTCTAGAATCATCCAAAGGCACTGGCTGGATGACTGAGAAAAAATACAAGCGGATGTTCACCGAAATCGAAGAAGGTCTTTCTGGAGTCTTGGGTGATGGTCCATTTGAGTGGGTAGATAGGCGTGTCTTCGACGCAGTTTTCGACCGTCTAACGCTAATGAGTCTCTATAAATTGATGAAATCTGGAATAATCGATACACTTGATTTCCCAATAGCGAGAGGAAAAGAGGCTCATGTGTTCCATGGTACAGGGGAAAGTGGTCCGGTTGCTGTCAAGATTTTCCATACATCGAATGCAGTTTTCAAGAATTTAGTTCAGTATATTGAGGGTGACCCAAGATTTGGTGGCCTAAAGCGCCGTCATCGTGATTTAGTGGACATATGGGTGAGAAAAGAATTCAGAAATCTGTCTAGGCTTGAAAAATGGGGATTAGCGGTCCCCAAGCCTTTGGGAGTTCACAAGAATGTCTTGGTAATGGAATACCTTGGAACTCCTACCGCGCCATCTCCAAGATTAAGAGATGTACAAATCGTTGATCCTGCTGCTGTTTACGAAGAATTGTTGGAATTCCTAGCGGTAACTTGGCAAAAGGCCAACATGGTTCACGGAGACTTCTCTCCTTACAACATCATGTGGCATGGGGATAGACCGGTTGTAATCGATGTGGGTCAAGCCGTTGTTCAATCTCATCCAAAGAGTCAGGAATTCTTGGTTCGGGATGTGACAAGACTCGTAGAATGGGCAAATAAAAACGGAGTTGAAATCGAATTAGCAGAGGCGATGTTCGATGTTCTTGAGATGGATTTGTCACATATCGATCCTAGTGAAGAAGAGGAATAGTCCTTACACATGTATTGAATAAGGGCAGGCTTCACGCCTACTCCATGCGTCAGTCTCTTCCTAGAGTCCCTAAAGACCGTATTGCGGTCTTAATCGGTGCTAAGGGTGCTACTAGGCGTGAGCTTGAACAGGCAGCAGGATGCAAGAATATCCATATTGATTCTAATACAGGCGAAATCGATGTTATTTGGCCAGATGTTGGCGGTTATGACCCGGTAAAGGCTCTAAAATTACCAGATGTAATCAAGGCTGTGGGCCGAGGAATGGCTCCAGGAAGAGCGATTCAACTGCTTCGTGATGATTGGTTTTTTGAGATGGTCGATTTGAGAGACCACGTCGGAAAGCGCTCTAATCAGCAGCGAAGAATACGTGCAAGAATTATTGGTTCTGAAGGTAAAATTCGCAAGATGATTGAACAGCACACAGGCTCTGAAATTTCGATTTACAAATCGACTGTAGTTTTGGTGGGTGAAGGTGCTGGACTTTCCAACGCTAGGCAAGCAATCGAAATGTTAGCTAGTGGAAGTGAACATGGAACCGTGTTGAAATTCCTCGAAAGAGAGAGAAAGAAGTCACGTCTCGAATCCCGTTCGCTAGATTCCATCGCTGAGAAAGAATACTCATCCAGCACAGATGAATTCGCAGGTCTAGTCCCTGGCCTAAGCGATGTTGCAAACCGTAGAAATCGTAGATTGAAAGCGGCACAAGTCGATCCTGAAAATGAGGAAGAAGTTCAAGAAATGATGGATTTAGCAGATGACGAAGAAGTTAGTTGGGAGGAGGAGTGATTCTCCTCTTCTGATACCAAGCTATAGCAAATCCAGTCAACAATAGGGCGATAATCCCTGGTGCGAAAGAAGTGACTACTCCCACACCTGTTACCGAAGCCCCGGTTACCATCATGTAGTGATTATTGTTCGATTCATCTCTTTCATCAATCGCATTGTTTGGGTCCACTACTAATCTCAGGTCCCATTGCCCAGTATTAGGTATAACATAATCCCAAACGATTAGTTCACAGGAACACTCATCTGAAAGATTGCCACCTTCAATAACAACCGTTTGCATGGTAGTCCAATCGACATCTGCGCTTCTATCAGCAGGTGCAGCCTGTAGGTATACAGTGACAGCTCCACCGTATGCTTGATTTGCCTCTAACAAACTTGTAATTTCGATTTGTCCATTTGTATCGCCTGGTCTGGCAACTAATCTGTCTACACCGGTTTCACTAGCGTTCCAAGATAAGTCGAGGCCAGGTAAGATCTGGAAAGCACTTGGGATTGTGACCAATTCATTCCCGGCCTCATCGGTAACTATTGCTCTAACCATCAGATATTGTCTGGATTTTGTTGCCCATGATGACAACCCCATCGTCCCTTCTAGTCCAGTGACTCCAAGATCAATCCATCGTCCAGATTGGTCAGGTGTTGCTCCAACTCCATTTAGGTCAAATCCGTATTGGATCTTAGAATTATCAAGGTCAATTCCCGAGCCTAAATCTTGAGCAGAAAAAGAAATGTTAACCGGTCCGACATGACTTGTACTCAATTCATCTACAGACCATCCAATACCTTCTGGTTCGGTGACATCCACTTTGATGTCAACAGTATTTGCTGAGCCTATGTTTCCAACATTGTCAACTGCACGCATCAAAATTTGATGTTCACCTTCTTCAAAGGTTAATGTCGTACTGGAGGTCGTAACATCACTCCAAGTACCATCTTGTTGGATTTGAACATAATCTAGTCCAGAACCACTTCCATCATCAGTAGCACTATCGAATCCTGAAATTACCACTTCAGTACTATCGCTCCATTCGCTCCCGTCTCCAATAGTTGGTGTAGATATTGTCGGAGCAGTTCTATCGATTCCAATGAACATGGTTTTGCTAGCTGAAAGGCCGGACCCATCCCAAACCGTCAGTCTTGGATTGTAAGTTCCTTCAGCGATTGCTCCCGTATTCCAATTCCAGCCGTAGGCTAGTGTTCCGGGACCATCATCTGAAGGAGACCCGGGCCCAGGTACATTTGCAAGGCTAGCATGTGTTAGGTCATCATCGTTTGCGGACCAAGTAAATGCTAGAGTTCCATTAGCATCAAGCGCATACCATGCACGGTCCAGCGCAGTAGTCCCACTGCCATAACCAGAGTTAGACAGTGCGAATGATGTGATTACAGGAACTTGGTTTACTACATTGAATTGTCCACTAGTAGACCATACCGAGAAATTTTCAACACTTGAGTCCCATGCTCTTGCTCGGAAAGTCCATGACCCATTTGCATATTCTGTCGTATCAACATGCTTGAGCCAAGGAGTCGAGGTAAGATTAGCGACCTCGTCCCAATTGGACCCATCGCTAGATATACCTATTTCAATACTCGAAATAGTTCCACTACCTGTAGAAGAAAAACTCAGTGTGTACAAGCCTTTGACATCTTGATTCTCACTCGGACCATTAGCGAATACTAATGTTAACTGGCTATCAGCATTTTTCACAACCTTCGAATCGAGTAAAAACACATCACCACTTTGCCCAATAGTCATGATAACCACGACCAATAGCACCGAGATGAAGCGCCTCATCATCTACCTGACAACACCCCCCGCCCTTCAATGCTCGCATTGCAACACCCCCCTACGGGGTGTGTTGGTGGTTTGAAATATCCAACCGAAACCATTCTGAGAGTCGGTTGTTTCAAGTGCTACCCCTGTCCTCTTGCTATTATGGCAAGGTCTGTCTTGACTGGTATTGTCCTCGCGATAATGATTCTTTCAGTAATGCCAATATCTGTTGATGCTGAAGATAGTGGAGGGGTTCAAGCATCAGAATCAACAGTCGCAATTTCTCCTTCTAGTCCTGTTGAGGGTGGCTCAATTACAATTACACTCACTCTTTACAATTCAAATAATTTTGAAGCTGAAGATGTAATTTACAAATTTTATTGGAATGGTGTATCATCATCACAATTGATCTCGGCAAACACCGTTGACATAGCAGCAGAGTCTACTGCGGATGTCCAGATTGTCAAGTCTGGATTAACAGTCGGTGAACACAAGGTATGGGTTGCATTCGAGTATGATGGTGCGGGTGAACAATTGTTCTTCTCTGAAATTATCGTTGCTGGCTTGGCAGATTTGGAAGCCACTACCATTTCATCAAGTCCTGTCGATGTTCAGTCCGGCGATGATGTGTTGATTTCAACAGAAGTATCGAATACCGGTTCACAAGATGCTGATGCGAGTAGATTGCAAATTGAATTGGAATCTCAAAGTGAAATTGTGAATGTTCCATCTATTCTAGCAGGCGAAAGTGTGTGGGTAAATCATACAATGACTGCCCCCTCATCGGGCACCTATGATTTCACAGTGACTCTTGACCTTGATGATGCAGTGATTGAAGCAGACGAAGAGAACTCCTTCACCTCCTCATTAACCGTCAATCCTAGGATGGATATCGCTCATTTGGGAGAACTGTCTGTAGATGTAGAAGATGGCGAACTTCAGGGACCATGGACAATTTCTGGAACATTAATTCGAACATCAGGAGATGGAGTCTCGGAAGTTCCCATGAGAATTGAAGTCAAGGATGATAATGGAGTCAATATTCCACTGCCAACATTCTATGTGAATATCAGTGGTGGAGAAAATGCTCAACAAGCATGGTCTTTTGATTTGTTGTACAGTCATGTTTCTGGATTGTCCGCAGGAAATCATCAAATCACTGCTGCAATAGACCCTTATGGCACAGCTACCTTCATTCAAGAAAGTACTGAAAATGATAGAATCAGCACATATTTTGACAAGTATGACATCCCGGATGTTTCAGTTGACCCGTTTGCAGTCCCTTCTAGAAATACCGTCAATAGTGGAAGTAATGTCGAATGGACAGTAGCAATTACCAACACAGGAGATGTCGAAGTCAAGGGTAAGTTGATTTACACATGGGAAGGCCAAACAGTGACGGAAAATTCTCAACCGATAATCACAATTCAAGCAGGAGAGACTGAAATTTGGCAAAACACGCTGCCTACCGAAAGTGGCTCGCATACAGCCGAATTTGAGGCGCAGTGGGTTCCTTTATCGGGCTCCTTTGATGCTAACCCTCTCAACTCATTTGCGAATGGTAGTGTCGAAGTTAATGCCCAACTGAGACTATCTTGGTCTATGACTTCAATGGAGTTGGTTGATTCAAACCAAGAACCAGTAGAATTCCCATTGATGGCTGGTGATGAATATACAGTATCAATCAAACTCGCTTCTCAAGAAACTGGGACAGTGAATTATTCGTGTGAAAACGAGTTAGGAGAGGCATTCGAAATCATACCAATCGAAGTTTCTACTGGTGGCCAAATCGTTACAGTTGAATGTACCTTTACCGCTTCAGCACCTTACACAAATATCAACTTAATACCTGATGAAACCACGGTCAGTTCAACACAATCTTGGAATTGGGATTCTAAGGAATCAAGTAGTAATGTTGCTGATGACCCTGGAAGTATGACTTTCCAAACCGCTGGGATGATAGCAGTTATCTGTGTCATTTTGATTGCTGTATTAATCGCAGCAGTTATTCTGACTAGGGAAGTTGAAGAAGAAGTCGAGCGAGATATTTTCGATTACTGTCCTGCTTGTGATGGTGAATTGAAGGGTGGAGAAGACCGTTGTCCTTGGTGTACATTCAACCTCAAGAAGGCCAGAAAGCAATTCCATGACTGTGAGAGTTGTGGTGAATCAATACCAGACTTGCTGGCAAACTGTCCTTATTGTGGTGCTGAGCAAGACTCATCCAAATTCTTTGAAAGAAGAGAAAGAAGGGTCTTTGACAAGGAGGTAATTCCTCTTCAAGACGAAGAAGAAGAGGTCGATCCAGAAACCATTCATGCTGCTGGATACGAAGGATTTGATGAAGCTGTCAAAGAATTCGGATATGATGCGGATGATTTGGAAGGACATTGGGATGAGAATATCGCCAGGGCCGAGGCAGAGGTCGAAGCAGCTTATGATAGAAGAATGGCAGAAGAGGATGTCGAGTTAGATGACGAAGAGGCATTCGCAACTGTCACAACAACTCTCAAGTCGATCGAGGAAACCTTTGAGGGACACGACATTGATGCAATTCTAGAAAATAAGGACATAAAGTCGCATGCAGATGATGGAGGCGAATTATCTGCTAGCGATGCAGACATTCGTGGTAAATTGTACGAAATTACAGGAGAGGAAGGTGTCATGCCGGGCGATGAAGTTCAAATCGGAATGGGAATCCAAGACCGTTCATTGGCGGGTAATCTATTGCCAGACGATGCTATGGATTTCTCATTCAATGATGAAGAAGCTGACGAATTAAATCCTGTTGCGGCGGCTGCTGCTGAAAACAAGAGAAGGCGGGGCGTTAGAAGACGTTCAAAGAAGGCAGAGACTGCTGAGTGCGGCGCCTGTGGCGCAGACATTCCAGTAGACGCATCGGAGTGTTCAGTTTGTGGCGCCAAATTTGAGTAAGGTGCCTGTCAGTACTCATAGGGTTCGTCATCGCTAACGCTCGGCTGACCCTCTTGACTTCATTCAGGCAAAGTGCTCGAAACAAAACTTACGCTTCAAACCATCGAGGGGTGTCATTGATACATTGGTAATGTTTCGGATATTACGATGAGGCCGAGGCCAGCAATGTCTGCATTCATGATGTTAGCCATTCTAATGGCTTCTAGCATGGGCTGTATTGGATTGGTTCCAGCGCGTGAATTCATGGAAGATTTACGGCCAGAGGCAAAGATGGTTGAAGTCAAGGACAAGATCAATGCCTCGCACGTTTTCACTACCGATATAATGGACGTGCAAGGAAGCACCTCTTATTCATCAAGTCAGACATTTGAGGTAAATTCAGATGTTGTTGAGATTAGTGCATACATTTCTGCAGCAATGCCATTAGAGTTGGTTCTTCCTGGTATTCCTACTGATGTTAGGTTTGTTAGGGCATCATTAACCGATGCTAATGGTGATGAAATTTGGTACGAGGAAGTAACTGAAACCGAGAGAAAAATGGTCGCAACTTTCCAACAACCTCTAGCCGTTGGAACTTGGACCTTATCCGTTGATGCTAGAGGATATGGAGAAGAAATCACAGGGATCTACAAGGATTCTTTTCAAGTTTTAATAAAGATTGAAAGCAAGTGTTGGGTATATCCTAACGAAGAAGGATGCGCTTACGATTAGACTAGGCTTGCTCCACAAGCATAGCGTCTAGAACAATTTTCGCACTTACCTTTACGATTGTGATTTCTTTCTGCTCCTCCTTGAACCATTAGTCGCTGAACTTCTTTGATTGCAGAGAATAATTGGTGCTTATTTTCATCATTCCAGTCAATGGTATGTAGGTTCTCAGAACCATATTTGAGAACTCCATAAGGAGGTTTTCTACCAGTTGTTGATTCAACAAGATGTAGATATGCTAACAATTGCATTTTGTGTGATTTGTGAGGTTTGTCAGGAATTTTTCCAGTCTTCTGTTCAACTGGAATGAATTCACCATCTACAATAACGATTTGATCGGGTCTTCCTCTCAGGCCACTCAAGTCATCGATCAGTAGGCCTGCAGTGGACTCATCATCCGAATATGCTACGTCAGTATTTTCATCTAGGCCTGCATTGATTCTAGCGACTTCAAGAGCATTGTCTGCTAACAATGCTCTCTGCAATTGCCAAGATGCAAGTAAAGTCCAAATCATTGCAACAGTAACGAGAATAAATCCAGCTTGCTCCTTGTTTTCTGCCCATAATAATCCAATTGCGTGCAATCCGAAAATAGTGGCGCCCATCAACAAGCCTGCTTCAACTCTACCTCCTTGTCTCCACCCTCCGATGAAACCGTAAGGTTGCAATGTGCCAGGTATGGCTACTTCGTTAAGATTTTTGAGATCTTGAAGCTCTCGGGATTTTTCGATTGGTAGGTCAATCCACTTTCTCCATGGCAGATATATCGCAAGAAGTCCAGCAACCAACCATACCACAGATAATATTGAAAGATATCGAGAAATATCGATTGGAGTCCTATCATCAGAGATATTTGTGAAAATAATCGCATCTGTGAGGAACATTACAACAATTGTAAACCACCACGACCAGATAATTAGCGCTCTTCGTAAATCATTCTGTTTCTGCTTGAAGTTCTCGACCTTCTGATGGATTTCTGCATGCTTAATGCGGCCCTTGTCGATAGCTTTTCCTCTCCCAGTTTTACCATCTCTTGCTAGAGACCAAGATAGTGGACAGTATGCGTGCCTCTCAAGATCACTCGCTGAAACATGCAGGGAATTGCCGGATTCACCCATCCAAAAACCTTCATCGCTTTCTTCAGCGATTACAAGGTTACTGGGAGACATATCGGGCAAAATGAATCCTCCTACATTAGACGTAGAGGCTGCGCTGCAATCAAGGTTACCCCTTCAGGTGTAGCAATGAGTTCGCATCACTGCGCCGCATCTGGTAGAATTAGCCCTACGAAGCGGTTATCTAGGAGGGGCTGGTGGCCCGAATGCTGGAGTCATTACCATGACAGAACTTCTAGTCGACCGTGAGACATACGAGACAAACGCCGTTCACATCGGTACTCAACAAAAGAGTGCAGATATGGCACAATTTATCCAAGAGGTTCGCTCAGATGGGCTTTACCTAATCGATGTCCAGATTACTGACAACAGAATCCGTTCTATTTCTCAATTCCTTAACCGTTACAACCCTGCTAACATCATGGTAGTTAGCGCTCGTCAATACGGTCAGAGGCCAGCACGAAAATTCGCTGAAGCAATTGGCGCAAACGCTGCTGTTGGAAGATTTATTCCAGGCAGCCTAACCAATCCTGCTCTACGCTCCTATGTAGAGCCAGACATGCTATTCGTAACAGACCCTGCAGCAGACCAGCAAGCTCTACGTGAGGCAGTTAACTCCGGTCTGCCAATCGTTGGAATCTGTGATGCTAACAACAACCTGCGCAATGTAGACCTTGCTCTTCCGGCTAACAACAAGGGTCGTAAATCATTGGCTCTTCTTTACTGGATTCTTGCTCGTGAAGTGCTAAAGGCGCGTGGCGACACTACCGATGAAGCATGGGCTGAAGCACAAGATCTTGAAGACTGGGAATCTACTTTCTGAGCAGATCCTCACCCCAGTGGGTGATTAAGATGAGCGAATTCATCTTGCCAAAACCAAGTGAATGGGATGGCGAACGCCGTCCTTTATTTCTAGCTCCAATGTCAGGTGTTACCGATTTGCCCTACCGTTTACTTGCAAAAGAGTGTGGTGCAGATTTTACGATTACAGAATTCACCAATTCGACAGCACTAACTCGTGATGCAGCAATGTCTTGGAGGAAGATGGAAACCTGTGAAGATGAAAACCCCTTCATTCCTCAGATATTCGGTGGAGTGATTGATGACATGGCCCTTGCCGCTGAACTTCTCGAAGATAGTGCAGATATTATCGATCTCAATTTCGGATGTCCGGCTCCAAAAGTAACCAAAATCTGTGCGGGGGCTGCACTGATGGGCGAACCTCAAAATCTTGTAGCAATGTGTGAGGCTGTTGTTAATCGAGTCAATATACCAGTCACAGCAAAGATGCGACTTGGAACGGGTCAAGGAAACTTCAACGCTAAAGAAATCTGTGAAGAGCTTGAACAGGTAGGAATTCAGCGCCTCTGTGTTCATGGAAGAACACTCAAACAGAGATATTCTGGAATTGCTGATTGGGATTATATTACTGAAGTAGTCAATTCAGTTGACGTCCCAGTAATTGCTAACGGCGATGTTGTCGATTCTGAAACTGCCAAGGCATGTCTTTCTCAAACTCACGCTGCAGGGTTAATGATTGGACGTGGAGCCATCGGCCGGCCATCAGTATTCGGCGATATAAAAGTGGGATTAGGGTGGATGGATAGAGATGAACTCCCATGGATTGCAGCACATGATGGCGATTGGGATAGCCTGAGCTATGTTGCAAAGCAATTCGCAACTAGGAGATGGTGCTGGAACCGATACATAGAATTGGCTCGCCAAACAACAGGACTCGATATTAAATCGATGAGAGGACATGCGGTTTCATTCACTAAGGGTCTACCAAGCGCTAAGAAAATCCGTAGCATTATGCATGGTAAGCAAAGTCGAGAGGAGTTTGCTCAAGCAACAAGTGAATTCTTGGCAACTAATTGACCAACCTTTTCGATTCTTCGAATAACACGGTTGAGGTCATCCATCGATTTCTGCTTCAACATTGAAACATCCATACCGACCAATCTATGTCCGAGTGGGAGTCTTCCTCCTAGTAGATTCAGTAGCAACATCTGGTCTTTAGCATCCATAGATTTGAGTGCTCTCTCGATAGTTTCAGGCTTGCAAGTCCCTTTCTTTAGATTCTTCAACAAAGAATTAGGAATCGACAATCGCTCAAATCCGCCTTTCTTTAGTAACCAATCTTCGCCTCTACGCATGTATTGAGTAGTCATTGCCGACCATAACGCGGTCGACAATCGGTCGGTTCTAGCAACCCGCTCAACCATGCCTGTGGATCTGAATCTTTCTAGGATTCTTCCGACTCGAGGTTTCGGGCCATCAAGTGCTTTAGCTGCTTCATCAATCGAAATAGGAGCGCCGGAATTTAGTAGCATTTCGAAAATTCTAACAGATAATGAATCTGCTGCGATTTCCTTTCCTGGCCGCTCTCCTAGTAATCCTATATCTGCCATAAATCTAGATAATTCGCTTTCTCCTTCTTCAAGTGGTCCCCATTCTTTCACTCTTAGAAGGGCGCTTGGTTTACCATCAGGGGGCAACTCAATTTTCATTGCAACCTTTTTACCACGATTCCAAACTTCATCGAAAATCTCTAGGCGCTGTGAGTGAATCAATTGTGCTCTCGCTTTCATATTCGAAATTGCTTTTTCGATTGAGCCTCCAGTCAGGTAGTAATTTTTCCATCCCTTTCCTGATGATGTTGATACTAATCCAGCAGAAACTAAACGCACAAAGTGATGGTGAATTGCAGCAGGAGTCAGACCGAGGTTTTCTGCCAACTCTCTTGTTTCATACCCTTTACTCGGATCCATGAACAAGTGTTCAGAAAGAACTCTGTGAATTGGTGAAAATGTTCCATCATCAGCGGCATTCTCGCCTCGCCGGCGATGTAAGCAAAGTGTATCGATTAACCAAGAGATTAGTTTCTCTCTGTCATTCTTACTCGCTGGAAGAGGAATTTCATCCAGCCTTAAGTCGAACATACAGCCAACGGGTTGCCGAGGGGCTTTGAATAATGCGCAACAAACGCCTCTTGAGAGACGATTAGTGAATCAACGTCTTTCATCCGACCATTCATAATCAATGGTCCGAGAGTTCTGCCATTCCTCTGCATTGATTAGGTGAGGTGCCATTTCTAAGCGGTCTTCTCGCATTATTCCACGGCGACGTAGAACCTTAATTGCGGAATGTACAGATGCCCTAGAGCGTCCAATNCTTCTAGCAAGAGCNGCTTGAGAGCGCGGGATTCCATTTACTCCAATNTCATCAATAATCGTCCTCTGGACTAATGAAAGACCGATTGGCATTTTNCGAGCAGCTTCGGATTCTCCTACATCCATCCCTCTAAGAACTTCGACCTGTGAAGGTCCTCCTGCAAAGTAGCAAGTTCTTCCGTTGACAGAGATTATTGTGATCGCTTTTCTGCTGGTCAGAACATCAAGATGGTGCCTCAGCGTCCCGTTTGCAGCAGACAAATTTGATTGAAGTTCACGATAGCATAGGCCTGGGTTTTTCTCAAGCGTTCTGAGAATCCTTTGCCGAAGCGGGTGTTCGAAATCACTTATTCTAGCTTTTACTCCACCTCTTGTGAACATCAGCGAGGACAGGCTGGAACCAATTCCTAAGATACCTCCAGTGGCTCCAGCAATACCCGCGGCAAGCCACGGTCGCTGAGTTATCCACTGTTTCAGGAGTGCCATGTGTAGTTTTCAGCACTACTCACTTGTAATTGATTCGGTTATGTGAATCAATCATCGCGACTTGATTGAACCGCTGCGGATCTTCAGATGAGCTACAAGTGGTGAAAGCAGCCTACCGCAGGTTACACCGTGTTCAGATAGGATATATTCGACTCTAACAGGAGGTCCGTCATCGACTTGACGAATTACCAATCCTTCTTCAACTAAAAATCGCAATTTATCTGATAGAGTCCGACTTGAAATTCCCGCTAGTAGTGTCTTTAGTTGATTGAATCTTCTTGGCCCTGCAATGTAAAGAGTTGACAAGATTTCAATGGTCCAGCGACTTCCGAAAACATGCAATGCTTCTACTGCGGCTTCGACTTCCCATTCAGTGTTCCATGGGCCACCCTTTGAGTTGTTAGCAAGTAACTCTCGAATGTGTTTTCCATTCGAGATGGTTTCTTCAACATGGCTCTCAATATCACTCAAAACAGAATTAGGCAGTGATAGTGGAGGGTCGGGCATAAATCTCGCATAAGGTGTCTATGATAAAACATAGTGTAAATGTAAAACCATCATGAATTTTGGTATGTTGGTTTCCTTCCTTCAATCAAAGCACTCAATCCTTCAAGAGCATCCCCTGTTGAGAATATCGCCTCTAATTTCCCGAGTTCTTGAGATAATCCATCTGACAAATCGGACTCTCCAGCAGCGTTGATCAAATCACTCGCCATTCGCAGTGCAATTGGTGCAGTGCGGGACAGAGACTTCATTTGCCTAGATACTAATTTGTCTTCAGGGTCAAAACCTTCAGGACAGTTTCCATCAAGAATAGTGCTTAAGTTTTCATCACTGTAGAATGCTTGGGCAAATTTTGCAATTTTAGAATCGGAATTCATTGGTTTAGCAGGGTACTTTTCAGCAGGCTTACCTTGTGTATCAAGCATAGAAATTGTTTCACCGACTTTAGTAACATCAACCAAATTAGTGACCATTCCTAGATCAGCAGCAGTCCTAGCATCCATGAAGTTACCAGCGAGTACCGCCCAACGGGCAGCAGGTATGCCAGCGATTCTAGCAGGACGTTGGGTACCTCCGAGTCCTGGGAAAATTCCGATACTCGTCTCCGGGAATCTGAATTGTGTCTTGCGTGTTCCAATTCGGTAATCACACGACAAAGCGAGTTCGAGACCGCCGCCTAGCGCTAAACCAGTAGTAAGCGCGATTGTAGTCTTGTTCGAGGATTCGAGTTTGTCTTGAACGACATGGCCATTTGCGGTGAAATCGTAAATTTCAGGAAAAGAGTCTGCACGAATTTTATCGACGAAGAACTTGACATCTGCTCCAGCAACGAAAGCTTTCCCTGCACCATCTAGTACAATCGTTCTGACAGATTCCTCAGAATTGGCCTTGTCTAAAGCGTCCCCCAATTGCGAAACTACAGTTTCATTTAGTGCATTCATTGCTTCTGGTCGATTGATTGTTACAGTTGCAATTCCATCACTAATTTCTAAATCAACATAGGAGAATGAGAATTTGTCTTCTCGCTTCCAAATTTCTGGAACAGGGAAATTAGCTAATTCGCAATAATCTTCTGCCATTGCTTTGGCAGAATCAATACCCAATCTATTTGCCAGTTCGAAAGGCCCTCTTGCCCATCTAAGTCCCACCTTTGCGCCACGATCTACATCTTCAAGTGAACAAACTTCCTCATCTACAATTTGTCCGGCAACTGCGAAGACTTGACCCAACAGCCTAGTTCGAATCATTTCAGCGGCTTCTTCGCTGCATTCTGTATCTTCTTTAATGTCCCATTGCTCTCCGGCCGCAACCATTTCGCGAAGGTTTTCTGCACCTACATATCTCGGAGTTTCGAGTTGTTCAGCTAGATAATCAGTTGAATGTAAAGCGATCGGAGGACCTGTTAGGTTCATCAAGGCAAAAGGACCCATTCCTATTCTAAACGCCTTCATTGCGACAGCATCAATTGCAGCAGCACTTGCGACTCCTTCTTGTAATAGCAAACAAGCTTCGTTTAACCATGGCACGAAGAACCGATTTACAACGAAGCCGGGGCGGTCTTTGCACAGAATTACTACCTTGCCTAGTCCTCTGCAATATTGCACCGTTCTTGCAATCGTATCTTGAGAAGAGTCTTCACCTGGAATGACTTCCACTAGGCGATTTTTGGCTGGGTGGTAGAAGAAGTGTAGTCCAACAAACCTATCCGGTCTTCCAGATGCTAGAGCTAGGTCGTTTACGGATAGTGAGGATGTATTAGATGCTAAGATAGTATTCTCGCCACACACTTCATTCAGAGTGTTGAATACAGCGCTTTTGATATCAAAATCTTCGAAAACAGCCTCGATTACTAGGTCTGTATTTACTGCAGTATTTTCTGTTCCTACTACGCCAGTGATTCTACCTTTGATTTGTTCGACTTGGTCTGGGGAGAAAATTCTCCTTTCTACAGCCTCAGACAAAAAATCTGCGATAATTGTCTGGCCCCTTTCGACCCATTTCGCTTCTCTATCTACCATTTGAACATCGAATTCTTCTTGAGCAGTTTTCTGAGCAATTCCGGAACCCATGTTGCCAGCACCGATGATTGCCACACTCTGAACAGGTTGCATATTACCCTCCAAATCGAACCCCTCCATGAATTAAACGGGGGAAGGCTTCAGTTCAAAAAAGCGAATCGTATGCTTCTTGATGGCGCTTTGCCCAGTTTTCAACAGAGAATTCTGCGGCCCTTTCCTTGACCAATGAACTTTCATCTTTCAATTCTAAAACCGCATTACGCCAAGCATCTATGTCTTCAGGCGGAAGTATGTGATGTTGTAATGGGATCTCATTGTGAGCTGGTGCATCCGCTACTAAAGCAGTAGTTCCTGCTGCATATGCCTCAAGTGGAGGTAGGCCGAAACCTTCCGCTACTGAAGGGAATAGTAGTGCGTCAGCATGTTGTAATGCAGCAATCATTTCATCCTGTTCTAATCTGCCCACCCAGTTTAGATTGCATTTCAAATCTTCAGCATAAGAGCACAATTTACGCTTAGAATAATCAGAGGATTCCGCACCTATCTTGTGAAGTGTAACATCCATTCCAGCGCATACTTCAACAGCGAAATCAACTCGCTTTCTCGGCTCTTCGCTACCGATCACAAGCAGGTTCACTCCATCATTGAACCATGACGGTTTTTTGGTTTCTATTTGATAATCTTGTAATTTAATGGCATGAGGAATCCAAGCAGTTGGAGTTCCTGGGAATCGCATTTCACATTCTTGTTGAGTGTCTTTTGATACACAAATTAGCAACGATGCCCTAGAAAGTCCCCGTTTTAATTTCTTCAAATCCCTTTTTCGAATGAATGAAGGATTTTGCTCTCCAATTTCAACCCCATTGCGTTTGCTAGGGTACAAGTGGAATAGGTCATGCACAGTCACTACGGTTTTGCCAGTTTTTGGAACTAATCCAGATTGTTCCTGATCAGTGATGTGAACAATATCGCCGTTTCGTGAAATTTTAGCGACTTTTGAAGGCCCGCTGAACCATCTCTTCCAGATTCGTGAGAAGGGATTTTTCTTGATTTCATACTCGTGAACATTCCCTAGTTCATATCCTTCGACTAATCCAGATTTTAGCCTATCAGTCAAAGCAGAATGAGTACTTCCTAGTCCAGAGTAGGGCGATAATGCGCCTCCTCTTGCTAGTGTTACTTTTCGCAAATAAATCCCTCATTGTACAATCTTCAGATGTTTGATTGACTCAGCGATTCCAAGATCATCCGGGAACTGCATAGTCGCTTCAGGGATTGGTATTGGAACTATTTCTCTACCAACTAATGCAACCCTACTTGGGGGTGAATCGTCAAGCAGCTTTCTGTCAGTCAAGGGTGCTAATGCTCTAGAGAAATCAAGGATGTCTTCATGGAATGGCATATTTTCTGCAGTCAGATTTTCTCTTGAATTTCCAACATGTACGTAGCCTTTGCATTCAATCCAATCAGGGTCTGCCCGATTATCCAATGCAGCGTATTGTGGTATATGTTCTGGATTCATATTCCTTCCTTTGATTAAGGTGTGTCGACATACAATCCTTGTATCTAGGCTTGGTAGCAAGTCAATGGTATGCTCAAACTTATCCCATGCTGCAGCATTCCACTTTGGGCGGCATATTTCATCGAAAACTTCCTTGTTTGGAGCATCTACTGAAACATATAATTGGGTGGGAAGTGTATCCAGTTTTTCGATTACTTTAGGTAGAGTTCCATTGGTGACCAGCATTGTTGTCATTCCATGCGAGTGACACAATTCCATGTACTCTGAAAGTCGTGAGTAAAGAGTAGGTTCTCCATTTAGAGAAATCGCTACATGTTTAGGGTTTTGAGCGTCAAGGAATTTTTCTTTTGGCACCTTTGGATTTCCACCGAAGCCGGAGATTAACCTTCTTTGTGCTTTAACGGAATCATACAACATTTCCATCGGATCTTGATCGGTTAATTCTAGAGAATCCATATGGGGTTCTCTCCAGCAGTATGAACATGCTAGATTACACTGGTCTACAACCGGTGACATTTGCATGCAGTTGTGGCTTGCAATACCATAGAATCGCCCTTTGTAGCACTGGCGGTCCCTAAGTAAAGATTCTTTAGTCCAGTGGCACACTTTGACTCCACCATGTTCGCCAACAATATGGTAGCGTTGCTTTTGCAACTTCGCCTTCAGGAGTGGGTCCATCGTCTATCGGACTAGTACTGTTGATTTCAAACCCACGCTTTTGAGGAATGAACACATTTTCTTCCTTTGAGGAAGAGAGTTATGGCAAAAGATTGGATCAACTTGCCTCTAATTCGTAACTAAACAGCGGTGTTTTTCTAAACACTTAGTTTAAACAAAACACCCAAAACGCATTATAGAGCCGGTTCCAAAAGTAAACTGAGGGAGAAGTAATGGACCACGAACTCGAAACTTGGATTGAAGATGTGATGGCTAACCAACAATACCGAAATGGGATTTTTTCTGGCAGCGGGATTTTCCACTGGCTACGAAAAATGACTTTGGGCAGCAAGTGAACTAAACCTCGCCCACTTCAAACAGCATTTGATATAGCATAACTTAGCGATGCTGCTCAATAATGGGTGACATCATGCTGAAGGTTACTGGTTTGACGAAGTCTTTTGGATCAGGTTCAAACAAACTCCATGTCTTGAAAGGCATTGAAATGGAGATTGAAAAAGGTGAGATGGTTGCCTTGATGGGGCCATCCGGGTGTGGTAAATCCACGCTCCTGAACATAATTGGCGGATTGTTAGCTGGTGATGGAGGCAGCATCAATCTCAATGGCCGTGAATATGGTCTGAAGGGCCCTTCTAGCGTAGTAGATGTCCGTCGCGAATTGGTGGGTTGGATTTTCCAAGACTTCCATTTGTTGGATAATCTAAGTGCGATTGACAATGTTGCAATGGCTCTGGAATTGTCTGGTATGGGTTCCACTCAAGCAGAACTAGCCGCAATTAATTCTCTAGAAAGAGTCGGCTTAGGGGACAGGATGCATCACATCCCTGACCAGTTGTCCGGAGGACAACAACAGAGAGTAGCAATTGCTAGGGCTATTGCAGGCAATAGGCCAAT
>PAJN01000008.1 GCA_002710205.1 Methanobacteriota archaeon
CCCTCTCAATTCAAGAATCCGTAAGTCCAATCGTGAGGAGGCGCAAAGGTCTCCTTGATTGAACGTGGACTGACCCAGCGAAGCAGGTTCAATGGTGAACCAGCCTTGTCGTTTGTTCCACTTCCTCTTGCGCCACCAAATGGTTGCTGTCCTACGACTGCACCAGTTGGCTTGTCGTTGATGTAGAAGTTACCTGCACTGAACCTAAGGGCTTGTAATGCAGTCTCAATGTGCCTGCGGTCTGTTGCGAAAATCGAGCCAGTTAGTGCATATTCAGATGTTGAATCACACACTTCTAGGATTCTCTCAAAGTCGCCGTCAGGATAGACGTGGATTGAAAGTACTGGGCCGAAAATTTCCTCTGCCATTGATTCATATCTCGAATCCTTGCACAGAATTGTGGTTGGCTCAATGAAGTAACCAGTCTTGTCATCATATCCACCACCGGTTACAATTTCGCAGCTTGGATCTTCTTTTGCCCTGTCGATATATCCGGTTATATTGTCGAATGACTTTCTGTCGATAACTGCAGACATGAAGTTGGAGAAATCTCTTGGGTCTCCCATTCGAATCTTTGAAACTTCTTCGCAATACTCGTCTTTTATCTCAGCCCAAACGCTTTCTGGAATGTAGGCACGACTTGCTGCACTGCACTTTTGACCCTGGAATTCAAATGCTCCACGAAGTAGTGCAACGGTTAGAGCACTCTTGTCGCAATCAGGATGTGCTACGATGAAATCCTTGCCACCAGTCTCTCCGACGATTCTTGGGTAAGAACGCATGTTCTCTAAGTTGTTTGCAATGTCTTTCCACATCTTTCTGAAAACTGCAGTAGAGCCAGTGAAGTGAACTCCAGCGAGTTCTGGATGAGACATACAGATGTCTCCAACAACACTTGCTTTACCAGGAATGAAATTGATTACTCCAGGTGGTAGACCGGCATCCATCATCAAGCGCATTAATCTATAATTCGATACATAGGAGTTCCTTGAGGGCTTCCAAACGCCAGTATTACCCATGATTGCAGCACTAGAGGGTAAGTTTGCTGCAATACTGCTGAAGTTGAATGGAGTTACGCTGAAAACGAATCCTTCAAGCGGTCTAACTTCGCTTGAATTCCACATAGATGATGGTGAAACGGGTGGCTGTAGATCTTCGTAGATTTGACGACAATAGTCGCTGTTGAATCTCCAGAAATCAATCAATTCACAAGCGGAATCAATTTCTGCTTGATGGCAAGTCTTTGATTGATTAAGCATAGTTGATGCATTTATTTCAGCACGTCGTGGTCCAGCTAGCAATTCNCTAGCCTTCAGNAAAATTGCACAACGTGATTCCCAAGGCATNGTNGACCACATTTCATGAGCTTCTAAGGAGGCATCGATTGCAGATTTNACTTCTTTCTCTCCAGCCATGTGTACTCTTGCAATAACGTGACTGTGGTCATGAGGCATTACTTGCTCGACAACATCTCCAGTGAATACTTCTTCACCGTTAATGATACAAGGGATTTCCAAAATTTCTCTTTCCTGCTTTTCGAGTTCAGCCTTCAATTGAGTTCTCTCATTACTTCCAGGGAGGTACCCTAGAACTGGCTCATTGACAGGGGTTGGGGGTCGAACTACGTTGTTCACCATATGCACCCCGAAGGGGTGTGGCACAAAATAATGCCCATCAATACAAATGAGACATTTTGTGCCTAACTTTGGCTAATTTTGGAGCTACTACCATTTGGCAGTAACCGTTTCCTGGGTTTAATTCGAAGTAATTGTGGTGNTATTCTTCNGCTTCATGGTAATTTGACAACTCAGCTATCTCGGTAACAATTTCATCATCGAAATACTGTTGGAAATCTTCCTTCATCCTTTCAGCGAGGATTTTCTGATCCTCGTCAACATAGTAAATCANCGAACGGTATTGAGTTCCAATATCGTTTCCTTGGCGATTTAGTTGAGTAGGNTCGTGAACTGTGAAGAATACTTCNAGGANGGTTTCATAGGAGATTATTGAATCATCAAAGATGACCTCTACAACTTCGGCGTGACCAGTTGAACCATTACAAACAGAATTGTAGTTTGGATTAGGGTCATGACCCCCAGCATATCCGGGTAATGCAGATTCAATACCTCGCATATTCTTGTATGCGCCTTCTACGCACCAGAAACAACCTCCGCCTAGGACCGCTCTTGCCATAACTTNGCCTGAAGATTATCGTATATTGACTTCTGTAATTTACAATGCGTGCGTGGGAATAATTAGTTTGGACATAATCGATTGACCATGCGAGTCCCACTTCTGGTTCTGATTCTGCTACTCGGCAATCTGCCGATGCAGGTCGATGCTACCTCGGGCCGAGCACTGACTGCTGAAATTGTCATTAGCGAATATGTCTGGACATCTTCAGATGAAATCATCGTAGAAGTATATGTTTCCGGGGCGCCATTCAATCGTAATCTTACATTGGATTGGGAGTTGAGCGATGAGAATGGACAGATTCTAAATGATACAATTGTGTTCCAAATGGGTGCTTCAACTCATATCGTTCAGATTTCATTGAGCCAATTTTATTCTGGAGGCACGTATCATGATATTTCAGTAGAGGTAACTCTGGATTCTACAGTTGTTACAGACAACCAACCATTCACTGTTTTGAGAGATTCTTATNTTCAACCAGCATCCAACTTGGTCGTATTTGGTGATTCACTATCAGATATGGGTAATGGCAACAACAGTGCCATCGTATCAGTAGTATTCTCTTCACCTCCTTATTGGCAGGGTAGGTTTTCTAACGGTCCAGTTTGGATTGAGCACATTTCAGATGCCTACGGATTAACCACAACTTTCGGAGATGCAAATGCACAAGGTGACAATCGAGCATTTGGAGGTTCTCAAACTGGTCAAGGATATGCATACTTGACTTTGCCAAATGTAGGAACTCAAATCAATAATTATCTTGCCAATGTTCAGTCTAATTTTTCTAATTCAGATGTGATATTCCTATGGGCTGGTGGAAATGATTTCCTTTACGGTACGGGAAACCCTGACNTGATAAGTCAGAATATGGCTTCACACATCAGAGCATTAGCAATGGCTGGTGCAACTAGATTAGTAGTCGCTAATTTACCACCATTGGAGTTAACTCCCGAGGGTGCATCTCGCTCAAACACACAACAAGCTACTATGGCAGCAGATGTTGTAAGNTACAATTCTAAACTAGCCCAGGAGGTAAACAATTTATCCAATTCTATGAATCTAGANATAACATTGATCGATGCTTGGTCAATCTTTCATCAGATTGTGAATAATGCAGANCATGTTGGAATTACCAATACACAGGACCAAGCATGTTCCGGTGGCGCCACGGTGCCATTGGTTCCTTTGCCGATCTGCGGAAGTGGTGCGAATGTTGTATCCAACGTNGATGAGTATCTGTTCTTTGACAAGGCCCATCCAAGTGCAACTATGCACAAGATAATCGGCCAGTTTGCAGTAATGAATATCGGCGATGCAGATACAGACGGAGATGGAATAACTGACTCCAATGATTTATGTGATTGGACAGAAGATGCTTCAACAGTAAATTCTGAAGGTTGTGATTGGAATCAACAGGACGAAGATTCAGATGGTGTAGTCAATGCTAACGATGAATGTCTAGGTACAAATTCAGGTTTTTCAGTCGACATCAATGGATGCGCAGATTATCAAAAAGACACCGACGGTGATGGATTAACTGACGATGTGGACCCTTGCCCAAATGATGTATCNGGAGATGATCACGACTCAGATGGCTGCATTGATTTAGTCGATAATGACGATGATAACGATGGAGTAATCGATACTGAAGATTATTGTCCTAAGGGCCAGATTGGTCTACATTCGCATGATTTTGANCAAGATGGTTGTCATGATGATGAGGACCTCGATGACGACCAAGACGGATTGCCAGATGATGAAGAATCAGAAGCTGGTAGCAATCCATTCGACGTAGATAGCGACGATGATGGTGTATGGGACGGTCAAGATGCATTCCCTACTGACCCAAGCGAATGGAAAGATTCAGACGGAGATGGTTATGGAGATAATTCGGATGCGTTCCCTTACGATGAATCTGAGTGGAATGATTCAGACTACGATGATGTAGGCGACAACTCTGATGCGTTCCCTGAAGACCCTACTGAATGGGAAGATTCAGACATGGATGGTTTTGGTGATAATTCGGATGATTGTCCATTCCAGTTTGGTAGCTCATACTTCCCCAAGGGATGCCCTGACCGAGATTCAGACGGGTATGCCGATGAAAATGACCAATTCCCTGACGATTCTAATGATTGGAATGATGCTGATAGAGACGGCTATGGCGATAATTCCGATGCATTCCCAAATGATTCAGAAGAATGGTTAGATACAGATGTGGATGGTTTTGGAGATAATGGAGATGCATTCCCATTCGATGGCTCTGAATGGCTAGACAGTGACTTTGATGGATGTGGCGACAACTCGGATGCTTTCCCATTCGATTCGACAGAATGTGTTGATTCTGACTTAGACGGGGTAGGAGACAATAGCGACCCTTGGCCTAGTGACCCTCTTGAATGGGCAGACAGTGATTATGACGGAGTAGGAGATAATTCTGATTTTGACCCCTATGATGCTTCAGAGACTAAAGATAGCGATGGTGACGGTGTCGGCGATAATTCCGACTTATGGCCGCTTGACCCTAGCAAGAAAAGGGATAGCGATGGTGATGGAGTTGCAGATTCTGCAGACGCTTTCCCGAATAATCCTAGCTTAGATTCTTGGACTGGGGTAATAGTTAGTCTTGTGGTAATTACAGCAATTGTTTTGATTGGAATTTTCCTTTTCAAGAGGTCTAGGCCNCCAGAAAACAATGCTGAAGGATGGGACTCAGAAAAGCCACTTCAAGCACCGGATATGTCAAATTGGAACTAATTCCGATTCAAATCTAACAAGATGAATCGAACAGTAGTATACTCCTTTTGATAAAGGATAAGCCGTTGGCCCTACAAGGTGAGAAGATGTCAGATTTAGGTGCCCCTAAAATTGACCTGTCGAGATTCTTCTCAGAACCGTATGTTCACGAAATAGACGGGCGTTCAGTAGACCCCCAAGAACTAATCAACAGCGTCAGTATGATTTCGATGAAAATCAACCCAGATAATGTTGAATACGTAAAATATCTTACAACGGAAGGGCTTTCGAAGGAAGACCGTTTGACATTCATCGGTAAAATTCGTGATAGTTTACAGTTTGATGTTTTCGAAATGTCCACATGCAATCGAGTTTTGTATGTAGGTTTCGGAGTAACAAGCCAGGATCTTGAAACATGTGTGTTGGAAACTACATCTCTGAAAGATGCGCCGTTTGAACATTTTACTGGATTAGATGTCTGGCGCCATCTGGTGAAGGTTTGCAGCGGTTTAGACTCCTTCATCATAGGTGAACTCCAGGTTATGTCACAGTTTAGAGGATCTGTTGCTTTACACAGGAAACATGAATTGGTGAGTGACATTAACAGTTCATTTTTCGATCATGTTATTTCAGCAAATCGGGTCATAAGGCGTGAATTTGGATTTAACCAAACCACAGAATCGATGCTAAATCTTGCTACCACTGCTTTGGAAGAGGCGGTATCAAGTAAAGAGGAGACTTGCTCTGTAATTCTNGGTTTTGGAGACATGGGTTGTAAAGCAGTTGAAGTTTTACTCTCTCTAGGACAAACCAGTATCTATGTAGTATCTCGTTCTCCAAAAANCGTAATTGCCCGTAATCCTGAGTTGGCATCAAGTGTAGAAATAATGACTTTTGANGAATGGAAGACAGCTACAATCGAGCCTAACTTGATTATATCGACAATCAGAAATAATCAACCAANATTCAATGAATCAAATCCAATACCAGGCACAAGTTCTGCAATGGTAATGGATTTTTCTTGGCCTCCATCGATTGATATAAGCGGAGTTTCAGATAATATGGAACTCTTTGGAATGGAGCATTGGATAAGAGTTGCACACAGGTTAGGAGTAGAATGGGATTATATTTCGACCATAGAAAAGAGTGAGATACTAATTACTGATATTCAAAATAAATTCATGAGTGCACTGACTGATAGGTCACGTGCAAAGTTCCGGTCTTTCATGTATCAAACTCTAGAAGCAATGTCTCAGGAGTGGGAAAAATCAGAATTCATTGAGGATTCAGTAGAACAAATGGGCGCATTTTCACGCGAGATTGCAACATGGATTTGTAATCAAGATGGTCCCTTCACCAAAGTTGACTTACAAAATATGATGATGTCAACTAGCAGACCAATTAATTCAGTTCTTCTCAAAAAGGTGGCACATGACGTAAATGAGACGGTTGATCGCATCAACAAAATGCCAACTTTTCCGGGTGATAATTCTTGAACGTGAGAATTGGAACAAGAACCTCTAATCTTGCAATGTGGCAAGCAAACAAGGTTTGTCAATTGTTGGAATCTAATGGAATTNCGACAGAAATAGTCGGTATTAAATCGAAAGGTGACAAATCATTAGGGGGTAATTTGGCATCATCAGTTGGTCAATTTATTCATGCAGTTGATTCTCAATTAATCGAGGGCAATATTGACATCGCCGTCCATTCAAGNAAAGACGTTCCAGTTGATTTTGATGAACAAATTTCGAACCTAGCTTATTTGGAGCGNGGTTGTACTAACGATCTACTAATTTTCCCAAATAGTCACCAGCACACAGAACTCGGAAGTTTGCTAAATTCTACTCAAGAAACTTCTGTAGATGATGCCCTAGCGACAATACCCAAGTCAGGTATGGTCGGAACAGTTTCAGGTCGCCGTCAATCATTCTTACTAGGAAAGCGCCCAGATATTATTCCTATCGCAGTCAGAGGGCAAGTTGAGACTAGACTCAAGCGATTGAAAGAAGGTAGAGTAGATGCAATAATTTTGGCAGAGATTGGATTGCAGAGGTTGCATCAAATTGGTGCTTTAGAAGATTGGATCTTACAATTCAGTGCAATCAGAATTAGCGATAGTGATTGGCCTACTGCTCCTGGTCAAGGGTCAATTTCTGTACACTGTAGGGCCGATGAATATGATGGGCTGAGTGAAGTTAGAGATATTCTCAATCACGAAGAGACCGAAAGTGATGTCAATTCTGAAAGGAAAATATTGCAATCAATAGGTGGTGGTTGCCTATATCCTGCTGGAATAAAGGTCTCTGGAGATTCNGCATATGTACAAATTTCTCCAATGAATTGGAAGGAAATATTCTCCCGTGGATTNNCTTTCCCTAGTTCGGTATACAATGGCNNGTTATCTGAATNCGAATCAACCTTGCCAGAAACTGAAATTTTGGATAATCNCTCAACAAATGACGGTCCAAAATTAGTCTCTACATTGAATTCTGATAGGCTGGCAACAATTTTGCAGAATGATGGAATCAATGTTGTTAACAAACCNGTAATTGAACTTGTTTCNATGCCAGAAAATTGGCCGAAATCTTTCATTGANAATGATTCATCGAGGTCAGATTGGCCGTATCTAGTTCTAACTTCTCCTTTCGCTGCTAAATGCGCAATAGAGGTCTCAAAAGTAAATCCCGATTTGAATAGAATACAATGGTTGGCTATTGGAGAGGGAACCGCTAGAGCGTGTTTTCTGAGAGGTNTAACGGTATCAATTTGTGCTAAAGCAAGAGATTCCAAGGAATTAATCGATTACATCGACAAGAACATTGACCGTAAGATTAGACTAATGGTGCCTAGGTCGAATGTTTCCAATAGGAAGTTANCTGAATCTTTAGAAGAATTAGGTTTCAGTACAGATAGTTGGATTGGATATGAAAATCGTAGCAAATCAGTCCCTTCGATTGANATCCAGGCAGATGATGTACTNCTTCTTTCTTCACCATCATCTGCTAGAGCTTGGGTTGAAAACTCCTTACCCATACCTAAAAGTATACTGTGCATGGGCAAGTCATCATTAGAGGAGATTGATTCTTTAGGTTACTTTAGCGAATCTACAGTTGAAATCTTGAAGGGCCCNACAGCAGAATTCGTATCAAAGTGGTGGAAAAAAAAGCGTGGTGATTGAGTGAAAAAAAGGCCGAGAATAAACCGCTGGACTCAATCAAGAAGAGATTTGATTTTCTCTCCAGAGATAAAATCTTCACTCGTTCAGCCCCATTTCGTAGTGTCTGGAAATGGTGTTAATGATGCCATAGAAAGTATGCCTGGTATTAGCCGCCAATCAGTAGATGTGCTTATGGAAACAATTGCTGAAGATATGAAAAATGGTATCTCCTCTCACATGTTGTTTGGTGTTGTTGAATCNCACGAAAAAGATCCAATCGCCTCCAAAGCTTCTGATTCAGAAATGCCTCTTCAGAGGGCAGTTCTACAACTGAAAGAAAAATATGGACATGAAATTGTTTTGATGACAGATGTTTGTCTGTGTACCGCTACCGACCACGGGCATTGCGGAGTAATCCACAACCAAGAAATAGACAACGATCTTACTATCCCNGAATTAGTTAGGATTTCTTTGTCACATGCAGAAGCAGGTGCAGATTATATCTCTGCATCAGATATGATGGATGGTAGAGTTAAGGCTATCAGAAAGGCCTTCGAAAGTGAAGGATTTACCAGCACAGGTATTCTCTCATATTCAGTTAAGTATGCAAGTTCATTTTACGGTCCATTCAGAGATGCTGCATCTTCGTCTCCGAGCCACGGTGACAGGAAAAGCCACCAAATGGACATAAGATCTGGTTACAATGAAGCNGTCTCTGAGGCNACTAGTGACGAAAAGGAAGGCGCAGACATAATCATGGTCAAGCCAGCGATTACATATTTGGATGTGGTTAGACAAGTTGCTGATGCGGTGTCTAAACCCGTGGCAGTGTACAACGTTAGCGGTGAATATTCTATGGTGATGTCATCATCAAAAGACATCGCAGAGAGAAAAGCAATGGTTCAAGAGTTATTCTATTCGTTCATTAGAGCAGGGGCTGACATTATTGTCAGTTATCACACCAGGGAAGCAATGTCGCAAAAGTGGTTTGACTGAGGTGTTTTCATGCAACGTGTAAATTCAAATTCTCTACATGAAGAGGCTTTGAATCACTTGGTAGGAGGAGTTAATTCTCCAGTTAGAGCATTCAAATCAGTACATGGTAATCCGATTTATTTTGAAAGTGCTTCAGGCGCAATAGTAACGGATGTCGATGGTAATGAGTTGGTGGATTTCGTTCAATCTTGGGGGCCATTGATTCATGGCCATTCTCATCCAAAAATAATTGAAATGGTTTACCAAAAAATGCAGAAGGGCACCTCTTTTGGGGCNCCNCATATTGGTGAGATTGAACTCGCTAAGAGGGTGAAAAACCGCTTCCCGTACATGGATAAAGTACGATTTGTTTCTTCCGGAACTGAAGCGGTTATGAGCGCTGTTCGATTAGCTAGAGGCTATACTGGCAAAGACNTACTCATTAAATTCGAAGGTTGCTATCATGGACATGTTGACTCTCTAATGGTCAACTCTGGAAGCGGATTAGCAACATTTGGTATCGCCAGCAGCCCTGGTATTCCCAAGGATACAGTTGCTACAACTTTGGTGGCACCTCTAGATGATATTGAAGCCGTAGAATATCTATTCAATGAGCATGGAGATGAAATTGCGGCAGTTGTTATCGAGCCATTACCTGCAAATAATGGATTACTTGTTCAAAGACATGAATATCTAGCGAAATTACGAGAGCTTTGCGACAAATATGGCGCATTATTGATTTTTGATGAAGTGATTAGTGGATTTAGATTCAAGGATGGTAGTTATGGAGATCTCTGCGGAGTTGTTCCAGATATTACTGCTCTAGGCAAAGTCATTGGAGGCGGCCTACCAGTGGGNGCNTACGGTTCTCGTAGTGAGATAATGCAGAAATTATCNCCTCTAGGTCCCGTTTATCAGGCAGGAACATTGTCAGGAAATCCTCTTGCAATGGCTGCAGGAATAATGACTCTTGATTTACTGGACAGTGATGCCTATGACAGGTTAGAGGAATTAGGACAGATTCTTCAAAAAGCAGTAGAGCCAATTCTGGAGAAGCATGGAAATCCAATGCGATTAGTCAGAATGGGAAGTTTGTTTTGGTTCTCACCAGGTTCNGCTGAGCCCCCTGCAAGAGCCGATATGATTCCTAGTGATGCTGGTAAATTGTATTCAGATGTTCACAAAGGCTTGCTCGAAAAGGGATACATGTTGGCGCCTTCTGCCTATGAAATCGGTTTCATTGCAACCGTTCATGACAAGAATCATATTTTGGGAATGGTTCAAGCACTGGATGAAGTGTTGACAGAGATGGAGTTGTAATTATGAACGGCAAGCAGAGGATTGTTTCGGCCCTGAATTTAGAACCTGTCGACAGAACTCCAGTTTGGTTTATGAGGCAAGCAGGGCGACATTTACCAGAGTATCGAAAGATTGCAGCAGAGCACTCTTTTTGGGAGAGGTGCATGGATGTAGATCTTTGTACTCAGATTACTCTTCAACCGCTAGAAAGGTATCAAAAAATAGATGCTGCGATAATATTCAGTGATATTCTAACTCCTTTGCCAAGTCTAGGATATGATGTCGAGTATGGAGGNGGGATCCGAATAAGCGATTTTTCTTTCGATGATGTAGATGATTGGACTAAATTTAGTGCTAGAAAACATGCACCTTGGGCAGCAGATGGATTGAAATCTGTAGGAGAGGAAATAGGAGATTCTACTGCAAGGCTTGGCTTTGTAGGCTCTCCTTGGACAATTTGCATGTACCTGCTTTCGGGAGGCACAGGTGACAAGGATTTCCATAATGCTCGTGCTAAGGTCTATTCAAATCCCGAGGAAGCAAAACAAATGTTCCTCAAGATGGGAGAAATTGTCGGTGATTTNCTTGCAGACCAGGTAATTCACGGAGGGGCTGATGCCGTACAGATTTTCGACACATGGGCTGGTTTGTTATCTCCTGAAATTTATCAGGAGTTTGCGAAGCCTGCCACTGCAAAGACTATCGAAGTTTTTAGAGAAAAAGTTGAATCAAAAGTTCCAATAATCCACTACGCAAAAGGTTCCGGGCATTTGCATTCAGACATTAGAAGCCTTGATCTAGACGCAATTTCTCTTGATTGGAGAGATGATTTGGCTGCTAATCGTGAAAAGTTCGGTGACAAATATGCGTTCCAAGGTAACCTTGACCCATCTCTACTACATGGCTCAACTGAAATGGCAAAACTAGCAACTCGCAAAGTTTTGAATGCAGCAGGCGATAAACCAGGTCACATTTTCAATCTAGGTCATGGATTTGCTCCATCTGCTCGAATAGAGTGTGTTGAAACCGTCCTAAGAGAAATAGTAGGTGAGTAATCATGCGTCAGAAAATGGTGGACATGGTCCATCGTATTCAGGATGAAATTTGTGATGCTCTAAGACAAATTGATGATATTGATTATCGTCAAGATGAATGGACAAGAGAAGAGGGTGGAGGCGGCAGAAGCCGTGTCTTTTCTGGAGGAAAAGTATTCGAAAAAGCAGGAGTGAACGTAAGCGTAGTTCATGGAACATTAAGTCCTCAAGCCGCTGCAAGTATGGGAGGTGGCCATGAATTACAAGGTACAGATTTGGACTTCTTTGCTACCGGTATTAGTTTGGTACTTCATCCTCTTAATCCGATGGCTCCAACCGTCCATGCAAATTATCGATATTTCGAGCGAGGTGAAGGCAAAAAGCCCGGAAGCTGGTGGTTTGGTGGAGGTGCTGATTTGACTCCGAGTTATTTGTTTGAAGAAGATGCGATTCATTTCCATATGGTGCACAAAAACGCATGTGATCGTCACGAAGTTGCAGATTATAGCAAATTTAAGAAATGGTGTGATGATTACTTTTTCATTAAGCACAGGGATGAAAGAAGAGGACTTGGAGGTATATTCTTTGATGATGTCAATAGTGCAAGTAGAGAAGATTGCTTCTCATTTGTCACGGATTGTGCTGAATCTTTCCTTGAGTCTTATCTTCCAATCCTTGAGAAAAGAAAGGACATGGAATTCACTCCAGAACACAAAGAATGGCAACAAATTAGGCGAGGTAGATATGTTGAGTTCAACCTTGTATACGATAGAGGTACCACATTTGGATTAACAACGAATGGAAGAATAGAGAGTATTCTGATGTCATTGCCACTAACCGCGCGTTGGGAATACTGTCACGAAGTTTCTAGCGGTAGTGAAGAGGATAGATTGCTTGAATTCTTGAGGCAGCCGAAAGATTGGATTAATGAGTAGATTGGGATTTTTTATGTCAAATTTGGATGAATGGATTCTTCACGGCGATGAGATGCGGCGTCCTCTACTTGTCAATCCAAAAATTAGTGAATCATCTAAATTGATTATAGTTGGAGCTGGACTAAGTGGCCTATGTTGTGCTTACAGGATTGCAAAAAAGCGACCAGATCTTGAGATCATCATCCATGAAAAATCTTCACGACCGGGAGGAGTAATTGCTACATGGAAAGAAGATGAGTGGGTCTGTGATGTCGCAGTTAATGCCACAAGGCCCCATCCTGCCTTTTGGCGTTTGATTGATGATTTGAACTTAAACTCGCTATTCAAACCTTCAAACCCTGTTGCCAAATCAAGATGGGTTCTGCTGGATGGGAAAAGACACAAGCTAACTTGGAGAACGATATTCAAAATCGGTCCAATCAAATTACTAAGAAGTATCAAACGTTCCAAATCTGGCGGTCTATCCGTATCAGAATTGATTCCGAATAAACAAATTGCGGATGCAATGTGTCTAGGAATAGTAAACGATACCTCAGAAAATGTTGATGCAGATTTTTTGTTCCCTTCATTAACAAAATTCGGTCAAAACCCACCAGTAAAGAAGTCTAAATTGAACAAATTAATTTCACAATCTTATCCAATTTTCTCTCCCAAAAAAGGTAGTATTGCTTCTCTCAAAGGAGGCATGGGAAAGTTAGTTGAATCCCTTGTTGAGCAGATTTCAAACCTTGAGAACGTATCAATAGTCTATGGGGGTGAATCTGAATCTCTCGATTCTATTTCAAAGACCTATAATGTTCCATTAGAATCGATTTTATGGGCGGCACCAAATCCTAAGTTCGAAAATAATTCTTCCAAAATATCGATATTCGCAATTGGCTACAGTTTTCAGCAAGTTTCTCATATCGAAAAGGGATATGGCACTCTTGTCCCTGATGAAGACTTTCCAGTTAGTGGTATACTACACGAGAGCGATATTCATCATTCTCAAAGGTGTCCGAAAGGACATCGTTTGTTTCGTCTAATGGTTCCTCACAATCGTTGGGACAAAGAAACTGATTCCGTGCTGAAATGTGCGGAATCGCTTTTAGCTCATAATCCAGTTATTTTTAAGAAAATAGGGGAGAGAAAAATTCCAAGTTACACTCCAGGTCACATGGCAAAGTTGTCACAAATAAGTCTCGAATGCTCATATGTTGGTTGGTCATATTCTGGTGTTTCAATCACTCATGTGATCGATCAGTCAGAGAGAATCGCAGAGTTATTCTAAATTCAGATTTCAGGACTTGTCAAATGAGTGGTGTAGTACTTCTCTTGAAACTGATTTTGGTTTACCATCCATTGTCAATTGTGGCATCTGTTCATAATCTGAAGCTTTTAGTTGATATTCCAAATCTTCTTTTTGCTGAGCAGAACCTTCAGCTTGTGTGAAAGTATACATTGCGAAGTCCTTGCACCACTGCTGATTTACGTTTAGGCATTCAACTGGGTAGACGTTTCCGCCCCATTCCTTGGCGTCTTCAACTAATTCATGTCCCAACTCATCAGTGGTTTCTAGGCAATCAACAACGAAGCTTGGTGAATAAACAACAATCTCCTTTTTACCTTCCTTAATCAAATCCTCAACAACTTCTTCCGTGTATGGTGTAATCCATTCTTCAGATCCAAATTTACTTTGAAACGTCATCATTGTTTTTTCCGGTTCTATGTTTTCCAGCCGGTCGACTATTAGTCTGTATGTCTCATAGCAGTGTCGATAATAATCGTCTCCCTTTTCTAAGATTCTACGTTTTTGCATTCCATGGAAAGTTAGTAACAGAGTGTCTACATCGATTCCTTTTTCCTTTAGTTCATGCAATTTAGAATCTAGAATTTTAACAGAATTATCAATGAATGCGTGTGTTCTGTGGAAGTTTGTTATGACTTCAAAATTTGGAATCTTGACACGCTTTGATAATTCCTCAGCGAGGCTGTCAATTCCTGAAGCAACAGTACTTTCAGAGTACTGTGGGAACATTGGTATTACCATTAATTTGGTAGCACCAACGCCTTTTTTCAAATCTTCTTCCCAACTGTCGTAAACTTCGTGAACGTAAGGAGGGGACAGTAAGAATGCATGATTTACTTCGACATGCCCGCCTTTGTCAATTTTGGCTAATTCCTTGTCTACTTTTTCAGTAAATTCAACAGTGTTGGTAATCAGGGGAAAACTTTCACCATCCCAAATCCTTTCATACAATTTTGCTGATTTTTTGGGCCTAAATGGTAAAACGAAACAGTTCAGGATAATTTTCCAAACAAAAGGATTCCAATCGATCAGTCTTGGGTCTCCAAGGAATTCTCTCAGATACTTACGCAGGGCTTTGGGTGTAGGTGCTTCGGGAGAACCTAACTGGACAAAAACGACCTTTGTTTTTCGCTTTGGAGGAGTATATGTCATTGTATTACATCCTATAGTGAGATTTCTTGGTAATTGGGGCGTACTATTCGCCCAACTTAGAGTTGCTGTGTGTGTGCTGTAAAAAATTGTTAAATAAATACATGTTTAAAACAACTCATTTATGGCGCTGTCCATCTGTCTTGAAGTGAGTTGTGACCACATTTGTCACATAATGTACTGTCTATTCTAAATAGGGTCGGCAGGCGGGCTTGCTTTGGAGGTTAAGGAATGGACGTGCGTTTTTCTGATTTAGGCATTAGCCCGCAAATGTGCCATGAACTCAAGCGCGCTGGTTTCGATGAGCCTTTCGAGGTTCAAAGAGAAACCATTCCTGACATGATGTTGGGCAGAGACGTTTGCTGTCGAGCTCCAACTGGAAGCGGTAAAACTCTAGCATTCGGAATTCCAATGCTAGAAAGAGTAGGAAGAGGCGAGCCAAGCCTCCCTAAGGCACTAATTTTGACTCCAACGAGAGAACTTGCAGAACAGATTCATGGAGTTCTAGACCCAATCGCTTGGGGTCTGAATCTCAAGATTATGCCAATCTACGGTGGCGTATCTTATTCTAAACAAATTCGAAGATTAGACAAGGGCGTAGACGTTGTTGTTGCTTGCCCTGGAAGATTGTTAGATCTAATCGATAGAGAGAATGTATTCTTGGATGAAGTCGAAATCGTAATCCTTGATGAAGCAGATAGGATGGCAGATATGGGATTCACTGAACCAGTGTGCCAAATTTTGGAGGAATGTTCTCCAAAGAGACAAACTGTAATGTTCAGCGCTACACTTGATGATGAAGTGGCAGAAATTCGAGATAAATATCAAACAGAACCTCAGATTATAGAAATTGGTCCAGAGGAAGTTTCCGTAACAGAAATGAATCATCACTTCTGGTTAATGCCTAATTCGATGAAGAGTAGGATTAGCGCTGAAGCTATTCGTAAATCTGGCCGAGGATTCATTTTCTGTCGAACTCGTGCAGGAGTGGAAAGAGTCGCTGATGAGATGGAAGATGAGGGGCTACGAGTCACTAGTATCCATGGTGGTATGCCTCAGAAAAAGCGTTCTCAAGCAGTTGAAGATTTCACAGAAGGCAGAAGTCATGCTATTGTAGCAACTGATGTAGCAGCCCGTGGTCTTGACATCAAGGGAGTTCACTGTGTTGTGCATTATGATCCACCGGAGAATGGTAAAGCGTTCAAGCACCGTTCAGGCCGCACAGCTCGTGCAGGTGGCTCAGGCAACGTAATCAGTTTGGTACAGAATCCTCAGAAGAAGAAGTGGGCCACAATCCAGAAAGAAGTTGGTCTGAATATCAAATTCTCAACTCCAGAATTCAATGAAGTGATTCAACATGAAGATATTTCTCACATCAGACCTGCTAGAAGAGGCGGTCGTAATTCTAGACAAAGAAAGGACCGTAGAGGCCGACCTAATGATGGAGGCAACCGTAATAGGGATAAGAAGCACTATGGGAGAAGAAATGGTCGTGATGACACTCGTGGTGGAGGAAGAGACTCCAGAGGTGGAGGAAAAGACTCCAGAGGTGGAGGCCGAGACTCCCGAGGCGGAAACAGAGATTCTAGAGGTGGAAACCGTGGTGGTAATTCAGGAGGCCGTAGAGGCCCAGGGAAACCTAAGTTTGACAGAAGTAGTCGCCCTCCAAAAGGACCAGGTCGGAGCCGTGGACGCGGCGGAGACAATAAGCGTAAATCGCGTAACAATCATTCTAACAGATGAATTGATTTGCGCTGCATCTTAAACAGGGTTTGATATACTTCAAGCACTGAATGCTGCTTATGTATGGACTGGGCATCAACAATAGTGCTCAGTGTTCAAAGTCCAAAACAAGGATTGGAATTTCGATCATTCTGTTAATGTTCGTCTCAATTCTAAACCCTTTGGCTAGTGCGCAAAATATTGAGTATGCTGCAACAGGAGCTCCTCTTAGCGACAATCCTGAAGATGCTCCAATTACTTACTCATATTCTCCTGCAATTAGAGCCGCATTCGCCCGAGTAAGTGATCTCTCACAATATACTGAAAACGAATTGCAATCAACCTCAGAATGGGTTGTTGTCAGTTCGATTAAGATGGGTGAACCAACTGGTTTAATCGCAAACTCTTGGTTCGTGGAAGTCGAGCCAGAAATCGCATTATCTCACTTCGCCAAGTTACAGGACAGGGGTGTAATCGAGGTAGCATATCCACTAGTAGAGAGGCAGATGACTCCAAGGTGGACTCCAAATGACACTTATTTCTCACAGCAGTGGCACCTAGAAAACACAGGGCAAGACAATGGAGTATCTGGAGAAGATGCCAACATTACAGGTGCATGGAACAGTGTTCGAGGCACTGGTATAGTAATCGGAGTAGTCGATGACGGACTAGAATGGGACCACGAAGATCTATCTGCAAATTACGAATCTAGCCTTGACTATGATTACTGCAACTATGATTCAGACCCAATGCCTGCAGGTTGGGATGCTCACGGTACTGCTGCGGCAGGAGTTGCAGCAGCAATAGGTAACAATGGCCTAGGAGTCAGTGGTGCAGCACCTGATGCATCTCTTGCTGGATTGATGTTAATCGCTTGTGGCAACTCTGACAACGATGAAGCAAATGCTCTTTCTCATCTAAATAACGACATACACATCTACAGCAATAGCTGGGGCCCTTCAGATAACGGCCAAACTCTATCAGGGCCAGGTCCATTGATGATTGCTGCCTTCGAGGATGATGCTTACAATGGCAGAAATGGTCTAGGGAATGTAATCACTTGGGCTGCAGGAAATGGTTTGTCAAGTGATGATGATTCAAATTTGGACGGCTATGCAAATAGTAGATTCACAATTTCAGTTACTGCAGTAGACCACGATGGAGACCAGACAAATTATGGCGAGCCTGGTGCAAATGTACTTGTTTCAGCACCTTCAGATGGAAGCGGTGTNGGNATCACAACAACCGATAATGAAGGNAATAGCGGCTACACTAACGGCGACTACACCAGCAATTTCGGCGGCACTTCGAGTGCAACACCTTTGGTTTCAGGAGTTNTTGCNTTAATGCTAGAAGCNAANTCTAACCTAACTTGGAGAGATGTTCAACAAATNATAGTCGAGAGTGCNNGAAAGAACGATCCAAANGATTCTGGTTGGAATACNAACGGNGCAGGTCACGANTTCAATCACAAGTANGGATTCGGTGTAATCGATGCAGGTCATGCGGTTAGCCTNGCAGAAAACTGGACAAACTTAGGCCCAGAGGTAAACATCAGTAGTGGTACAATCACTGTTTCACAATCCATTCCAGACAANGAGCCCGACAATCCTGTCGTCTCCACTCATGTCGTTTCGGAATCCNTGATTGTAGAGTCAGTGGACGTTATCTTCGATGCNGACCATCCATATCGNAGNGATTTGGATGTCACACTGATTTCTCCAGATGGTACAGAATCTGAATTGGTCAACTATTTCGCAAATCGTGATAGTGGTAATAATTACAATGAGTGGCAATTCAATAGTGTTCAACATTGGGGAGAAGTTTCTGCAGGAACATGGACCTTAGAAGTCTATGATGATGGTAACCAAGACGTAGGAACATGGAATCACTGGGAGATTGTGATTCACGGTACTGAAGTTGATTTGGATAGCGATGGCGATGGAATAACAGATTCCAATGAGACGGATGTCTATGGAACAAATCCAGACAATCCTGATACCGATTCAGACGGACTGAATGACTACGTCGAAATCTTCACCACAGGTACGGACCCAGTTGATGCAGATACTGATGACGACTTCCTGAATGATGGAATTGAAATCAACGTCAACAATACCGACCCATTCGATAACGACACCGACGATGATGGAATCACAGACGGCTTAGAAGTTCTGAATTACTTCACCAATCCATTGGTCCCCGACCCAGATGCAGACTTAGATGGGTTCTATTGGTTCCAAGACTGTAACGATTCCAATCCAGATGTCTATCCATTTGCGCTTGAGATCCTAAATGGAATCGATGATGATTGTGANTCGATGTGGGATGAAGGATTCAATGAAACCGATACGGATAGTGATAATCTCTCAGATTATTCAGAGTACCACGCATACGGTACAAATTGGACCAACCTCGACACAGATGGCGACCTACTATCCGACGGTGATGAGGTTCTAATCTACTTCACAGACCCTCTAGTGAAGGATAANGATTCGGATTCAGATGGCTGGTATTGGTTCCAGGATTGTAATGATACCAATCCTCAGATTAATCCAGACATAGTAGAATCTCTTGACGGAATTGACAATAATTGTAGAGATGGAATTGATGAGGATTTCATTGGTCAAGACTCTGACTCTGATGGACTTCTTGATTTGGATGAGTTCAACAATATGACCACAGATCCATTCAATCCTGATTCAGATGATGATGGCCTAAGCGATGGAAACGAATTCAATAATTTGTCAACGAATCCAATGGATAAGGATTCAGATGACGATGGCCTAGAAGATGGCGTAGAAGTGTTACAGACCTTTACTGACCCACTGGTCCCTGATTTGGATGAGGATTCCGATGGTTTCCGTTGGTTCGAGGAATGTGATGATACAAATCCGNTAATCAATCCAAATGAAGACGAATCTTGGAATGGATTGGACGATGATTGTGATGAGCAAATCGATGAAATAATCGATAGACTCGCTTACATTTCATCAAGCCCAGGAACTGATNTTCTACTCAATGCGACTTTTGACGACCTTGAATTATCGGTNAGCGTTGACTTAACGGAAGAAGAGAAAGAAAGGCTAGGCCTTACGATTGTGTGGCTGAGAAATAACACGATTATCGGTAATGGTTCGACATTTAGTGAAGCAGCTTGGAATTGTGATAATCAAACTGCGGATTTGGGAATCGTTCTGTGCAACCATGACGGTTTCATTGGTCCATGGATTATCAGTGCAATAATTTCTGACGGAGTTCAGGATGTCTACATGACGTGGTATGTCTCCTACGAGGTATGGCATCCTCCTGAACCAGTGGTCGAGGATGACAAAACCGAAGATTCATCTTCAGAGTTCGATGTTACAACTAACCAGATGATTTTCCTTGGTCTTGGTGTTCTAATCGTAATCTTACTTGTAATGCTAGTATTAGGTGGAAAGAAGCCACCTAAGGCGGAACAGTCAATGTTTGCAGACCCAAGATATGAGCCAAGAGGAAATCAATACTCTACAGTGCCAGGGGCTCCATCCCTGCCTCCCCCTCCGGGAGCTTTCAGCAAGTGGTAGAATCACTCTTCGTGCTTAACCCATTCAGTATCNNNTTGNCCGCGATACCAGTTCTCACCNTTGTATTNCAGCCATGAAAAACCGAATTCATCNGTTTGGTCTGGNGGNATNTCAATTGAAGGNATTACATCGATNTGAGGCAAATCTTTCTNNTCTNCTTCNACNANTGGNGNTTGTTCNATNTCAGTCATTGGCTCAAATNCTTCAGCNGCCATNAGNAANTCNGCATTCTCAAACTTGTCATCTAATTCAGAACGCAGNCGTTCNAGGCGAATNCCTTGNTGCNGNCCNAGTANTCNNAGCATNANNCTNTATTCCCNCNTNANTGCAANTTGCTCTAATTCNTCCCTTGAATTAGNCNCNTTCGANNTNTNCNTCANATCNNGCACATCGNGNATTACGNGTAACAAANCCNAATNNAATCCANNCNAANATNGGNANTCCNCCAAAGATNCCGATTAAGTCCCAAGCACCTANTCCAATNTTTCCNATNTGAATTTCGAAACTNTCTACNGGTGTAGAGTTTGGATCNANNGGNTCTGTNCCNGCNCGNATTTCATCAGCATCAGTCCATTTGTCATTATCGTCATCAGAGTCTGCATTATTTCCGATTTTGTCTCCATCTGTGTCTAGACATTCCAGAGGGTTGTCCCAGAAGTCATCATCTCCGTCCATACATTTGTCGTTATCCAAGTCTCCAGGGGATGCAACGCGAGGTAAGATATCGATAGTATCGTTATATCCATCATTATCGAAATCGTTCAGATATGGGTCAGCATCTGTTCCAGATTGGTTGTCTCCCAATCCGTCTCCGTCAGC
>PAJN01000009.1 GCA_002710205.1 Methanobacteriota archaeon
TTTGGTGGCACTAGTCAGATTCAAAGATTAATTATTGGCCGAGAAATGAATAAAAATTTCAAACAGTAAATCTCCATCGATTCAAAGGGCTTGTAGTGGGCCGGTGCTAACGGTACCCTTTGCATCGGGTCACTCAGGTTTGCTTGCTTTGAAGCGACTTGACATCCCGGGGAATAGCAGTCTTGCCTTTACATTCTTGAATCCGACTTCTTTCATTACACCCTTGTAGTACGAATGAGTTCCATAATGTGTGTAAGTTCTAGCCAACCACTTCCAAGGGTGATTTGGGTCCTTGGTGACTATTCTTGCAACCCATTGTACGAAGGTTGCCATATACAATCTTCCAAACAGTCCATGTAGCCAGTTGGCCTTTCCTGCATCACAAATTACCAATTGCCCACCAGGCTTCAGTACTCTGAAAATTTCTTCCAAACCTTTCTTTTTGTCTTTGAAATCCCTGAATGAGAATAAGCAGAATACTCTGTCAAATGTATTGTCGGGAAGTGGAATCTCTTCAGCTATCGCTTCTACATATTCGGCTTGAGATTCTCCTCGTTCTTGACGTATTTTGTCGACCCTCTTTTTGCAAACTTTGAGCATCTCAGCACTAGGGTCTAAGCAAGTCAAATCCATTCCAACAATGTCGACGGCGAATGAACCTGGGCCGCACCCTACTTCGAGAACTTTCATCCCAGGTTTGGCATGACTACGTACATGTTTTCTCATTCCTTTATCGAACCCAAGGGTCATGATTTTGTTGACTTTATCGTAGACCGGAATAGTTGCTTCAAGTTGTCTTTCCAGTTCAGTCCACGCCTCTTCATCGATTCCGGAAGGATCGAAACCACCTGAGCTAGAGCGGTCGGCCATGATTGTGGGGCATGGATTTGGGTTTTGACGGTTTGGTGGGGATGCCTTGACTTTCGCATCGGAATGTATTGGCTATCGCACCACATGGGTTATGAACCCGTTCTGATTCGGGCCACCTACCAAGGGTGATTTCCATGGGTATGGCAAATGTACTTCAGAGCATCAAAGATGCAGAAGAGGCAGCAGATGCAAAGATTTCTGCATCGAAAGAAGAAGCAGCTAGGATCATTGCAGATGCTAGAAAAGAAGCAGCAGAAATCATCCAAAACGCTCAGGATGGAGCAGTCAGTTCGACCGTAAAAACACTTGACTCGGCACGAAGCAAAGCCGGTAAGGAAGCGGAAGGTGTGCAGGCTGAGGGCGCTAAGGTCGTTGAAGGGATTCAATCTTCAGCAGGCGATCGCCAAGCAGCAGCAGTCCAACTAGTAATCGATTCTTTGATGTCCAACTGAGGTGTAATAATGCTGAGTACAGTCGAAATGTCTCGCCTTACCATGGCGGGTTCGAGTAATAATCTCGATGAAGCACTTCGACTGTGTGCAGACCTCGGTAATGTCCACATCAAGCCATATTCCGGAGATGCTGACGGAATCGCCGTCGGAACTCCGCACCCAGATGCAGACGATGTATCTACACTATTGGCGAAAGTTCGTTCAGTTAACTCAGCGTTGAAGTGTTCTAACAAACAAGGTCCAGTTTCCTCTAATCAGGTTAAGAACGCAATTTCTGGAAGTTTCCCAGAAAAGGTTGATTCTATCACAGAAATAATCGCCAAAAAGTCGGACTCTGAGAACGAGATTTCCAAACTTTCAGAAAGAGTCGCAATTCTAACCACGATTGCTCCTCTAAATCTTCCAGTTGAACTAATGACTGAGATTGCATCTGTTGATGTTTACCTTGGAGAAACCTCCAAGGCAGGTAAGGCTGCTCAAGTATTCGGAGAATTAAGCTCCAGAGTTGAGATGCACGTTGCCGGCAATGTCATCGCAGTAGCCTGTCAAGGCAAAGATGGCGCAGAGGTCCAGATGGCATTAGGCGAATTGGGTGCAAAGTCAATTCAGATTCCAACTGGTAAGGGCACACCGTCTAAGTTGCTAGACCAAGCATCCAAAGACATCAATATTCTCGAAAGTACAGTTGCGGATTGCGATTCAGAAATGAAGTCATGGACTAATTCAAACGGTAGAATGCTAATGGCAGTTCAAGAGCACCTAGAAAGAGAATCTGAGATTCTTACAGGTCACACTCTGTGCGCTACAAGTGCTCACGCATTCGCTTTAGAGGCATGGTTGCCTACATCTGAAGCAGATGCTGCTAGAAGTGTACTTTCTAAGATCAGTTCACACTTGTCAATTGAGGCATTTGTAGATGACCACGGACACGGACATGATGATGACCATCACCACCATGAAACCGAATATCCGCCGATTGAATACAATAACATGGCAGCTACAAAGCATGCATCACTCCTAACCAACTTGGTTGGTAGGCCGAAGTATGGAACACTAGATCCTACTAGCATCATTGCATTCACCTTCCCAATCTTCTACGGATTGATTTTGGGAGATGCAGGATATGGTCTTGTAATCATGCTGTTGGCATTATTCCTAAAGTCAAAGATTGGCCACGACCCTGCAGGCGCTATTGCATCTCGCATTCTGATGAATATGGGTATTGCGACCTTCATAGTTGGAGTTCTTACCGCTGAAGCATTTGGTTTCGTTATCGAGAAGTGGGATGCTTTCGTATGGCTGTATGAGCCAATGTACAGCGGTACCAAGTATGCTCTTCAAGACACTGTATTCATCGAGTGGTTTGGACTATCTCACACTTACCTGCCGTTCCACAGAGCAGGTGGCGCCCTACAGGATTACATCTTGTTGTCCATCTACCTTGGATGTGCTCACCTACTACTTGGATTCGTAATCGGATTCATCAACGTGTTCAAGGCTCACGGAATTGTGGCAGCCTTCTTCGAAAAGGGTTCCTGGCTACTAATCTTAATTGGTGGCTCTGCACACATCTTGAGATTCATCACAGATGACGCCTACGGAACATTTGAAGGCTCAATTTGGTCGCTGATGGTGATTGTCGGCGTATTGTGTCTAATTATTGGTCTGGCAGTATACGAAGGATTTGGATGGCTTGGTGGCATGATTATGGGGCCAATCGAGACATTCGGTTTACTCGCAAACACTCTGTCTTACTTGCGTATTATGGCAGTTGGTGTAGCAGGAGTCAAGATTGCTGAAATCGGTAATGAGATGGGCTTCCATGGTATGGCTGATGCCATCGCTTCTGGCGATTATATAATCGCATTTGCATTATTCTTCTTGTGGATAGGCGTACAAGTATTCGCCTTAGCACTTGGATTACTATCTCCAAGTATCCACGCTATCCGTCTGCACTTCGTTGAGTGGATGGGTAAGTTCCATGACGGCTCCGGCGAGGAGTTCCAACCATTGGGTGGCCGTCCTCTACATGTGGAGGGCCACTAATATCACAGTCCCTAATGGACAAAATAGGAGGAAAAAAGAATGAAAGCAAGAAGTATGAAGATGAGCCTAAGAGCACTAATCGTCCTCATGAGCATCGCTATGCTAGCACAAGGTGTACTAGCAGCAGCTGAAGCATATGATGGATGGGGTAAGTACATGGGATCTGGAATCGCACTAGGACTAGCAGCAATTGGTGCTGGATACTCCCAAGGTAGTATCGGAAGCGCAGCAGTTGGTATGCTAGCAGAAGACGGATCAAAGTTCGGACCAGCTCTAATCTTTACTGCATTGCCAGAATCTATCGTGATTCTAGGTGCACTACCACTGTTCCTATGAGCAGTACTGGCTACCTCCGAGAGTAATCTCGGTGTGATGCCGGAGGTGAAAGAATGACGCTAGAACAACTCGCAAAGGATATTTCCGCTTCAGCAGAAGCGGAAGCTAAAGCCACCATTAAGGCGGCTGAAGAAGAAGCGAAGACCATACTAGCTGAGGCTAAAGCCCGTGCAGGATCTATTGAAGGAGATGCATCGGGTAAAGCGAACAAGGAAGCAGACCAAATCGCTCGCGAAATGGTAGCCTCCGCTCGCCAAGCCAATCAGAAAGACATCCTTGTCGCCCGTAGAGCAGAGTTAGATGCTACATTAGCAACGGCTTGCTCTAAGCTAGGTGATGCAAGTCTTGCTGGACGTGCAAGTCTATTGAAGAGTCTTGTAAAGAAAGCAAGTTCACTTGGAGAAGGAAAGATGGTCTTATGCCCGACAGCAATCGATAGTGCTGCCTTGCAGGATGCCGCAAAGGGATTCACAATGGGAGAACAAGTTGATGGCTTGGGTGGCTTTATACTGGAATCTGAGGATGGAACACTTTCGTTCGATTTACGCTTTGACACTTTGTTAAAAGCAGCATGGATTGAACAGAGAGCAGCAGTTAACGAGACACTATTCGGATGATAATCAATTAAGGAGTCAAGTGATATGCCAATCTTCGGAAATAATACTGCATACGTGGCAGCGCGTGCTAAGTCTCGCAAGTCGAGTCTAATGGACCGCACCAGGCTACGTCAGTTAATCCAACAATCTCCTGATCAATTGACCGTCGCAGTGGCGGACAATGGTTACAGGGCTGAAATCGACCTATACGCTGGCCATTTCACTGGTGGCGACTTGGTCGAGGCTGCACTTACACACAATCTACAGAAGGAATTGTCCAATATCATGGACCTGTGCAATGGGAAAACTCGTGCATTGGTAGAGGTATACAGCGGTAGATTCCGTTATCAAAATGCGAAGGTAGTACTTCGAGCAATTTTTAACGAAGTAGATGTGAAGAAAGTAGAGCATTCAATCCTACCAGAAGAGAGTGAAATAAACGTCCCTTGGCTGAAAATCATTGAAGAGTCTAACACAATTCGTGATGCAGTAGAGCAAATGCGCAGACTTCCATTCGGAAAAGCGCTACTCGCTATTGGGGAAGAAGAAGGATTGCAAAAGTATGAAGATGCACTTGACAGACATTATTTCAAGCACTCACTGAAAATGCTTCAGGGAGGGGCTCCAGAGATTCGTCTACTACGAAATCTCATGGCTAGTGAAATAGATCATCGAAACATAATCAATATACTCGAAGGCCAAGCATTTGGCTTGTCTTCAGAGGAAATTACACAGGCGCTCATCTCTGGTGGCCGTCTGATCAAGGAAAGAAGCTTCTCTCAAGCCGCTAACGGTAGAGACGGACTTCTTGAAGTACTACGCCAGTCGAATAAATTCGACTTAGATGGTTTCCAAATGGCTATCTCTGAATCTGAGGATGAGAGAACGCTGGACCCTGTTATCACCTGGTTGCGCAGTCGAGAAAGCGCCCAGATGAAGCGTATGAGCTACCTCCACCCAATTTCCGCATTGCCAGTAATACACTATGTGTCGGCAAAGATTCAGGAAATTGAAGATCTACGTTTCATTGTCAGAGGCCGTATGGCTGGATTGGCAACTGAAGTGCTGGAGGCACACGTTCTTTGAGGTGTCATGAATGGAAATCGCAGTAGTAGGCAGCCCCGAGTTCACACTCGGATTCCAATTGGCTGGCATTAGTACCTTGTATAACCCAGAAGGCGAGGAAGAAACTTCCAAAGTTTTCAGGGACTTACTCACAACGAAGGGTGTGGGAATCGTGGTGGTCGACTCCGCGGTTCTGTCCGCCCTACCTGAGCGTCTGCGTGACAGACTCTCAGAAAGTGTTACTCCTACAGTTCTAGGAATTGGAACTGAGGAGGACACGACCCTTCGCGAAACAATTCGCAAGGCAATAGGAGTTGACCTTTGGAAGTGATTCCAACCAAATCCAAGGAGGAAGAGGAAATGAGCAATGAAGGAGTAATTTACCGAATTTCTGGACCGGTTGTAACAGCAACTGGAATGGAAGCNGGAATGTATGATGTGGTTCGTGTAGGACACGAAGGTCTCATGGGTGAGGTCATCGAGTTACACGGCGATAAAGCAGTCATTCAGGTGTACGAAGATACCAGCGGTATTCGCCCAGGCGAACCGGTATTGAATACACGTGAGACACTGTCTGTCGCACTAGGACCTGGACTGTTAACCCAAATCTATGATGGTATTCAGCGACCGCTGGCTACTCTCGAAGAAGTAATGGGTGTATTCATCACTAGAGGTGTTGATGCAGATGGATTCGACATGGAAAAGAAGTGGAAATTCGAAGCCACTGTTTCCAAGGGCGATGAAGTAGTCAGCGGCCAAGTGATTGGTACTGTTCAAGAGACAGAGACAATCGTTCACAAGATCATGGTTCCACCAGGAAATGGNGGGACAGTCAAGGCGATCTCTTCTGGAGATTACAACGTGACAGAGGATGTTTGTACCCTTGAAGATGGCACTACTATGCAGATGATGCAAAAGTGGCCTGTACGTACTCCTCGTCCATATCAACAGAAGTATGCACCAGATACCCCATTGATTACCGGTATGCGTATCCTCGACTTCCTCTTCCCACTAGCGAAGGGTGGCGCAGCAGGTATTCCTGGTCCATTCGGGTCTGGAAAGACTGTTACTCAACAATCACTAGCAAAGTACTCCGATGCACAGATTGTTGTATACATTGGATGTGGTGAGCGTGGAAACGAAATGACAGAAGTTCTGGATGAGTTCCCTCACCTAATCGATCCAAACACTGGAAAGCCTTTGATGAACAGAACGGTCATGATTGCAAACACATCAAACATGCCTGTAGCNGCTCGTGAAGCATCTGTTTACACAGGAATTACAATTGCGGAATATTTCCGTGACATGGGATATGATGTGGCTCTAATGGCTGATTCAACCAGTCGATGGGCAGAAGCAATGCGTGAAATTTCTTCCCGTCTGGAAGAAATGCCTGGTGAAGAAGGATATCCTGCTTATCTATCAAGCAGAATTGCAGAATTCTACGAGCGTGCGGGTCGTGTTCAAACCTTGAACGGCGACGATGGTTCAGTTACTGTTATCGGAGCGGTATCACCGCCTGGTGGTGACATTTCTGAACCTGTTTCACAGGGTACACTTCGTATCGTGAAGGTATTCTGGGGATTAGATGCTGGTCTTGCTAGACAAAGGCACTTCCCTGCAATCAACTGGCTTTCTTCATACAGCTTGTACCCTCCATCACTGGACCAATGGTTCCGTGATGAGATTGGACAGGATTACCCTGAAATTAGAACCGCCATCAGTAGTTTGCTTCAAGTTGAAGCAGAATTGCAAGAAATTGTACAGTTGGTNGGTTCTGATGCTCTACCAGTAGACCAACAACTTACTCTTGAAGTTGCACGTATGATTCGTGAATACTTCCTGCAACAGAATGGTTTCCATGAAGTAGACGCCTTCTGTTCAGTTGATTTACACTACAAGATGGCCAAGGCTATCTTGACCTTCCAGGAGTCTGCAAAGAGTGCAATGGCTGCTGGAGCAGAACTACAGGATGTTGTGAATGTTCCTGCTAGGACTGAATTAATGCGTGGTCGTTTCGAATCTACTTATTCAGAAGAAATNGATGGACTCGTGGACAAAATGAATGAAGAAATCGCTGCAGCGATTGAGGAGAACTAGGAGGAATAGAAATGTCTGGAAAAGAATATCGAACAATCACTGATGTCAAGGGACCTCTGGTCTTCTTGAACAAAACTGAACCTGTAGCATTCGGAGAAATCGTAGAACTACGTATGAATGATGGTTCAATAAAGAACGGACAGGTTCTTGATACCTCTGACGAACTTGTAATCGTTCAGGTTTTCGAAGGAACTGCAAGTGTTGATCTAAACACTGGTGTGAAATTCATGGGTGACGTGTTTAAGTTGCCAGTTTCTGATGATCTTATTGGTCGAATTTTGGACGGCGCAGGTCGACCAAAGGACGGGGGACCTGAAATTGTTGCAGAAGAAGATGCAGATATCATCGGAGCNGCTATCAATCCGTACTCTCGTCAGAGCCCACACGATTTCATTCAAACTGGAATCAGTGCAATTGACTGCTGTACTACACTAGTTCGTGGACAAAAGTTGCCAATTTTCTCAGCATCTGGTCTACCACACAACGACATTGCTCTACAAATTGCTCGTCAAGCAAAGCTGAAAGATTCAGANCAAGAGTTCATTGTAGTATTCTGTGCAATGGGAATTACTTCTGAAGAATACAACTTCTTCCGTAGTGACTTGGAGCGAACAGGTGCGCTAGAAAATGCGGTACTATTCGTAAACTTAGCAGACGACCCAGCGGTCGAGAGAATCATTACTCCTCGTCTGGCTCTAACAGCTGCAGAGTACCTTGCATTCGAGAAGGATTACCACGTACTGGTTATCTACACTGACATGACCAACTACTGTGACGCTCTTCGTCAAATTGGTGCTGCTCGTGAAGAAGTACCTGGNCGACGTGGTTACCCTGGTTACATGTACACTGACCTTGCAATGCTATACGAGCGTGCTGGAATTGTAAAGGGTAAGAAGGGAAGTATCACACAGTTCCCAATTCTAACAATGCCTGGTGACGATATTACTCACCCGATTCCTGACCTTTCAGGATATATTACTGAAGGACAGATTGTTATCTCTCGTGAACTGCATCAGGCTGGTATCTACCCACCGATCAACGTTCTTCCATCACTATCTCGTTTGATGGGCTCCTGTATCGGTGCAAAGACCACTCGTGAAGACCACAAGTCAGTTTCAGACCAGATGTATGCTGCATACGCTCAAGGTCGTGAACTACGTGGACTTGTAGCAATTGTCGGTGAGGATGCACTAAACGAGCGTGACAAGCAATTGCTTGACTTCTCTGGAGTATTCGAAGACAAGTTCTTGCGACAATCTCGTGACGAGGATCGTTCAATCGATGAAACTCTTGATCTATGTTGGACTTTGATGTCGGATATTGACACCAAGTATCTTGTACGTCTTGACCAGAAGTGGATTGAGAAGTACCACCCTGATAACAGAGAGTGAAGCTGACTTAGTGAAGGATAAAGGAGGTTAAATCACATGGCATTGGATATTACACCAACACGAAGTGAATTGATTAACCTCAAGCGTCGAATCAAGCAGACCAAGAATGGTTACAAGCTGCTAAAGATGAAGCGTGATGGTTTATTCCACGAATTCAGAACTCTACTTTCTGACATGATNAAGGCAAAGAGAGAGTTAACGGAATCATATGTTCTTGCGAAGTCTAGAATCGATCTTGCAAATGCTATTGAGGGTGGACTGAAAGTTCGCTCTGCTGCGATTGCAAACTCTGCATCGCCTGAAGTTGAGGTTGAGAGAAGAAACATCATGGGAGTTGTAGTTCCATCTGTTTCAGGAACCAATCTAAAGCAAGCATTTGGAGAAAGATCAATCGGTTTCACAGGCTCTTCGCCATACATTGACGAGGCTGCGGACTCTTTTGGAAATCTGATTGAGAGAATGGTTAAGGCTGCTGAAATGGAAGCTACTCTAAAGCGATTACTAGCCGAAATTGAAGCAACTAAGAGACGTGTCAATGCCCTTGAGTTCAAGGTAATACCTGAATTAGAAGAGGCTCGAGTATTCATTCAACTAAGACTTGAAGAGATGGAAAGGGAAGAAACATTCCGTCTTAAGCGATTCAAGAATAAGTGATTTGCACCCGATTCATTCATTGAGGTCGGTTGTCACCCAAACAACATTGGGAGGCTTACTCTATGTCTGAAGAAGAAGTCATTCCTGTTCACAAGGACTCATGGAATAGTCGCGAACTGCTGCAGCGAGTTATCTCCAGACATTGTCATGTTTTGGAAGACATCGGTGGTCGAACACCCACATATTTGGTTGCTGAGAAAGAAAACGAAGACATGCACGAAGTGCTTATTGCAATCAATCAGCATTTGGAAAAATTGAGTTACAGCGCTAGATTGTATCCTGATGATCCTTGGATTTTGCAACTTATACCTCATCCAACTAATCAGTGGCCTTCGCCCAAATTCATAGCTTCAATGTGGCTTCTTTCATTGTTGACTACATTACTCGCCGGAGAAATGTGGATGGAAGGATCCAGGCCCGATGACGGTTGGTTCTTCTCAAATGTTACTTTAGACGCCTTCGTAGGATATACTGTGCCATTATTTGGTGCATTGATTTTAGCCTCATTTGTTCAAAAAAGGGTTGCCTCACAAAAAGGAGTCCACTTGCCTCATCTTTTCCCGATTCCTGGACCAGCAATGATTTGGTGGCCGTTTGGAATTTTGGGATTCGCATCTTTGCCTAGAAGTGATGCCCGCTTGTGGCCTGACCGCTCATCATTAGGTAATTCAGCGCTATCTGCGCCATTAGTAATGATTCTCTTAGGGATGGCTTTCACAATATTGGGCTTGAAGCTCACTCCAGACGTAGTACCTCTTGATTCTGCTCCTCTATCAGTAGAATTACCACTACTGATCCAGTTAATCGGTTTGAGTATAGAAGGAGAACTTGCGATGATTCTCAAGACNTCTTGGGCTCATCCACTTACTAGNGCTGGAATGACATTGACATTCATTGGTTGGATTTCTTTGTTGCCAATACCTACATTCCCGGGTGGCAGGATACTAATTGCTAGGATGGGAATACCTGAAGCTAGGTCTGGTTCAACACAAGTCATGTTATTGATGGTAGTCCTGCTGTTTGCTTTCTTGTTTGGAGCATTTTCTGCTTGGAGCATTTGGGTTCCAGTGGTTGCTTTGTGCGCATCATTACTAATCACTAAAGGTAGTGATCCTCGCCTCCCAATTATCCTTGATGATTTCAAAGGATTACCGGATGTTGATCATAGAAGAATTGGAGTTATACTATTCCTTTCATTTATGCTCGCTCTACCAGCAGGGATTCCATTCTATGAGGATGAAGGTTGGGATGATGAAATCAAATGGAGTATCGGTGAAGACGAACTTAAAATTAAGGATGGCTGGTTCAATCAGACNTTTACTGTAAGCAACCCCTCACTAATTGTACAGGAGTGGAATATTGTATTCATAGGTGGTCTCTTTGGTAGTTCGGAATTAGTAGGAATTGATTGTAAATCAGGCGAATCTGAATTAGGCTCATGCCATGGAGAAATAGATCCCCTGGAGACAATAAAACTCAAGTTTAGCTTCCAATGGCAGGAGGATTGGAATTCAACTTCAATGGAACTACTTTGGCAAGTAGAAGATAGGATAATTTCTCACAATGTGGTTCCTAACCAGAGCATTTTCCCAATTGGATCATGGCAATTTAATGGAGATATGGATGATCCAAAATCATGTATTGAACTAAACACAGTTACACAGAAATCAATCAATGTNTCTTCACCTCCTAATTTTGCTACTTGGAGTAATNTCGATNNTGATGGCAATTTGACTGTTAGCAAAGAATCTTCAGAAGTTTGTATAGATGCACTATCAGGAGACGACATGTCGTGGTTAAAGGATAGTGAATTCCATATTNACCAAGTTCCATTCAAAGCCGATTATATTGCAGAAAATGTGGTTGTAATTCCAGAAGAAGGTGTTATACTGGATGAACAAGAACTAATGTTCAGCCAATCGATTTTAGCTCTAAATCATCAGGGAGACTGTCTTCAATTGGGTACTCCTTCTCCTCCATTGGCAATAGATAACGGAACACGCGTATGGAACATGTCCATACTCCCAATTGCAGTAAATTATCTGGAGGATTCGAATGAATCAATTCGTCTATTTGCTGATGAAGGCTCTGTAATCGCTGATTGTCATAATCCACATTCGCCTTTGTTGTATAATGTACAAACTGGCCCGCTGCTAACCGTTGGATTTGGAGAAAATAGATCTCAAAAATGGTTAGGAAATGTGGAAGTTATAAACAATGAAATTGTTATTGAAAACCTTGATTNTAGTGATGTTTCACTGAACATNGAATTCGATGGAAATGGCCCTCAATGGGACGTTTCCAATGGTATTATTCTTGTATCTGGTCAGATAACTAATGTTTCCGCAATTGCTCCGGAAACCGGTATATCTTATGCTTGGCTAGAATTGAATGACAACGAAGTCATTCTGCATCTGGTTAATCACGAGGTCTGATTATGCGTATTGCAGTATTAGGTGCCGGTTCAATCGGCTGTCTAGTTGCCGCAAAATTGGTTGAAGCAGGGCACGATGTTCTAGTTCATGCTAGGGGTGANCACGGTGCAATGCTAGCCATTTCTGGATTGAAAGTTTCAGGAATTTGGGATTTTGAAATAAATCCAGACCAATGGACAGTAAGTATTGATGAAGCGGGAATACATCCTTCTTTGGAGAAGTCTTTCGACCAATCAATAATCACTTGCAAAGCTAAAGATACTGAGAAATTATCTCAAATTGCAGCATTGATAACTAACGGTCCGGTTCTTTCTTTACAGAATGGATTGGGCAATCTAGAAATTCTAAATCGTTTCGTTTTTGAAAATTCTGCAGTCGGAGTCACCACTAATGCAGTCAAAAGAATTGCTCCAGGCCAAATCGAATGGGTTGGCTGNGGAAGTATTTCCGTAGGCGGTACAAAAGGAGAGCAGTTCGCTGAAACACTTTCAATGTTTGAAGCAGAATACAGTGAAGATCTGTCAGGGATTATATGGAATAAATTACTCATCAATGTTGCAATTAATCCCCTCGCGGCTATTTGTGGGGTTCTGAACGGAGAATTACGCTCTGAACCATTGCTTTCTCAAGCAGAATCTACTATGATTGAAGCCGCAAATGTAGCAAGACTACTTGGTGTTGAGATTGCTGATGACCATACACTNATTCAGAATCTACACTCTGTATTAGATTCCACTGCTGAAAACGAGTGTTCAATGTTGGCTGATGTTAAGGCNGGTAGGGAAACTGAAATCGATGTATTGTGCGGACAAGTTGTTGCTAGGGGCGAAAAATTAGGAGTTCCTACTCCTCTCAATTCAATGCTATTGTCACAGATTAAAGCGCTTAGATGANGTCTTTATTCCAATGAAGGCCTTTGTTTTCTGAACGGTTTAATGCGTCTTCTGTAATGTGAGTAGCGACTAAAACCAGATTTCTCAGTTCGACTAATTCTCGGGTAGGAATACTCTTTCTCCAAATCAAATCAACTTCATTTGAGAGTAGATTCAACATTCGTTTTGCTCTCTCCAGCCTTTCAAAACTTCGAACAATTCCTACATCGTCAGTCATGGTTTTTCTTAGAGTTTCTAAGTCACGAACAAGTGGTGCGTGCTCTTGTAATAGTTTCATTCCTTCCGCACGCCAGTTAGGTACTTCCTCTAGATTTTCAATTGGGTTGGCAATGAAATGTTCAGAGGCTTTGTTTGCAAAAACGACAGCCTCAAGCAGACTGTTTGATGCTAATCGATTAGCCCCGTGCATTCCGGTGCATGCCACTTCTCCAATCGCATATAGGCCTGGCATAGGATTTCCATCTCCCATCAGAACTCTTCCTTCAATATCTACATTTAATCCACCAACCATGTAGTGGGCTGCCGGAGCTACGGGTAGCGCATCTCTACCCAAAGATAGGCCTAATTTGTTCAACCTAGATTCGATGTTAGGAAAGTGGTCATGCAGTTTGCCGCTATCAAGATGTTCGGTTACTAGCCAGACATTATCTGCGCCTGTAATTTTCATTTTTTGATCACAAGCACGTGCCACAACGTCTCTAGTTGCAAGACTTCCTTGGGGTGATGATTCTAGTGTGAATGAATATTTTTCAGGTGCTTCGTCGCCTGTTCTATATTTTTGTAGACCTGGATAATCAAGCAACACTCCTCCTTCTCCTCTGAGCGCTTCTGTAATCAAAAATGGCTTCTTATTGTCTGACATTAATGCTGTAGGGTGGAATTGGAAAAATGCCATATCTCTACTCGATGCACCTGCTCTTACAGCCATTGCCAATCCGTCTCCAGTGGCAACAGATGGGTTTGTCGTTCTCTCCCATAACTGCCCACAGCCTCCGGTTGCGATGAGAATTGCGTCTGCAGCAATCGCTTCCATTTTTCCATTGTCTAAACTCAAACACCAGATTCCTTTGATTCCATTTACGGGGTTGCCATGAGTTCTTTGGATCAAATCCACTCCGAGTGTATGTGGTCTCATGATAATATTGCCACTATCTGAAACCGCTTGATTGAGCGCTCTTTCTATCTCCGCACCGGTNGCATCTTTTGCATGTAGGATTCTTCTGGATGTGTGTCCGCCTTCTTTCACATAATGGAAATCTTCACCTTCTTTTTCGAACTCTACTCCCACGGCAAGCAAGTCCCTAATTCTGTCACCTGCTTCCTCTACAACACATCTGACAATCTCTTCATTACATAATCCGTCGCCACTCGACAACGTGTCGGCAATGTGTGCTTCCATTCCTTTGCCATCGGTCTTATCTAAAATCCCAGCAATTCCTCCTTGTGCCCAATTTGTTGAGGAATCCTCTGGTCTTTGTTTAGTGATAATGATGACNTCGTGTCCAGCTTCTTCGAGCTTTAATGCAGCGAATAGGCCTGCTATGCCGCTGCCGATAATGACTACTCGAGACATTGTCTTCGCTGGGTCCTGTAGTGTCCTACATTCAAATGTGACTCATAAATATGTGCGACATCAATAAGGTGCTTGCCGTACACCGGCATACATGGGCCTGATGAAGAAGTTGGCTGCAATCATCGGCCTTNCTTTAGTTGGTCTTTCAATCGCAAATGTAGAATTCGGCGCTCTAATGGGATTAGAGCCTCCGCAAAAAGTGATTTTATCACGTTTAGCAGATCCTGGTTGCAATGCTGATGAGATACAGAAAGATCTTGACTCAGGGGACTTGAATGCCTGTGTGACAACACCGGGAGTATGGGAAGCTCCTGATTTACTGTTATTGGCAGAGGGGTGCCTCATGTTCTTTNCCTCATTCATGAGATGGCCTAGGAAAGGAAGATGGGCATTGCGTATTCGTAAAATTGCCATAGTTGCTGGTGTGATTTTGTGCGGTATAGCTCTTGCAGATAGATTCGATCAACTACCTGGTGCTTCATCAGATGATTTGGCCGCACTACTTCCATTCCCTGCTCCCGGCATCGCCGTACAGATCGGTCTGTTCGGTCTAGGGATTTTCTTGATAAGAGGGCCAAAGTATAGAATTCATTTCGATAAGAAGAAGGATAAGGGCAAGAGAAGAGATTATTCGATTCAAGAACTAGATTTCGCTTACAAAAGAGGCGGGGATTTAGGCTCACTATCAAAATCAAGGAAGCCTAAGGGTATTGGGAAATACAAGACAGTGGGTGACCTTTGGGGCCAACAAGGACTTTCAAGGTATGAAGACGCATTCGAGGGAGGTATGCGTGATGATTTCAATGCCAGTATAGGGCGCACATGTCATTTGTGTAATGGCGAAGGATGCAATGGCTGTGCAAATACTGGAATCTTGTCCTGAAAGGGTTACTTCGGCTATTTTCAGGGTGTGTAAGAATAGGCCTCTCGCGAGTGCGAGTCTAGTAACCTTCAAAACCCCCCTCGTCTCCTTAGCGGTTTGAGGTCAAGGATTCAGTACCTTGATTGAGAGGGAAAGGGATGTTTCTAAAATTACTGGAAGTAGAGAATTTCAAATCGTTCAAGGGTGAAGCTGTAATTCCATTCGATCGTGGATTTACTGCAATTACCGGCCCTAATGGTTCTGGTAAATCCAATTGCGGAGATGCAATCCAATTCGTACTGGGTGCCCGCTCTGCGAAGGTATTGCGTGCACAGAACTCAAAGGATTTGATTTTCAANGGNGGAAAATCCAACCGTCCTGCNAGAAATGCAAAGGTNACATTGGTTTTCGCAAATCCTACNCTCTCNAATGGGCGCAGAAGACTTCCATTGGACACAGATGANGTTAGGATGACCAGAGAGGTTAGGTTGACTAAATCAAACAATACTGTTTCGACCTATTTGCTGAACGGAGAAGAAAGCAATCAGAAGGCATTCCATCGCCTACTAGGGCAAGCTAACGCNCGTCCAGATGGCTACAATATCGTATTACAAGGTGATGTAACTAGGCTTTCTAGTATGACCGCTATGGAAAGAAGAAAGGTACTCGATTCTGTTGCTGGAGTCACCTCATACGATGATGAGATTCGAAAGGCTGAGAGGCAAAAAGGCCAAGTTGAAGATTTCATCGAGAGAATAGCTTTAGTTGAAGGCGAGCAAAAAGACCAATTGAAGAAATTGGAGAAAGAGAAAGCAGTCGCTGAAAGAGCAAAAGAAACCAAAGAAGAATTCGACACTGCAAATGTTATTCTCCAACAATCACGCCACTTCACAGCTAAAGCAGAAATCAAACATCACGCTGATGAAAGAGCGAGATATTTGGGCGAAGCCGCAGAATTAGAATCTAAAGTAAAAGAAGCCGAGATAGTTTTGCTATCTTTGGATGATAGAATTGGTGAACTGGAAACTCAAATCTCTGAAGCAATGGGTGGAGACAAAGGTGGACTTAATTCCCAGATTGGAGATTTACAAGTCTCTCTAGCATTGAAGAAGGACCACGTCGAAGAAGCAGAATCTTCCGATGTAGAGGATAAAGAATTGCTTGCTGAACTCGAAGAGCAAATTACAGCAGCCAAGGTAGATTTGAATGTACATCAGGAAAGCCTAGTCGCTGCTAAAGCGGCTCTAGAATCCAGCAAGTTAGCATTCGCTGAAACTGAGGCGATCGAGGCTGAAATAAGACAAACATTGGAAAGTTCAGGTGCTGCAAATGCTGCGTTATCTCGTGCGCTTTCCAAGGCTAATGAATCTCTAGAAGCATGTCGTGAATCAGTTAACGAGGCCAAACTAGAGGCTGAAAAAGTTGCCAACCAGGCAGATTTGGTCGCTGAACAATTGTCTGCTGCAGAGGAAGCAGTTGATGACGCAAGACTTGCTCACGACGATTTACAACTACAACTAGAAGAATTGGGAGACTCAAATGCTGGTAACGATAGAACTGCCCTTGGTGAAGAGTTGCGCAAAGCACAATCTGCTGAGAAGAAACTTATCGAGGAATCTACAGCAGTTAACAATCGCCTTCAAGATGCTGAAAGGAAACTAGCAGCAGCTCGTACTGAACTAGATAGGCGCTCTGGCAGCAATGGGATGGCTCCAGGCGCAGCAGCTGTCATGGCAGCGAGAGATAGAGGGGAGTTGAAAGGAATAATCGGCACAATTTCTGAATTGTGTGCTCCAAAAGATGCTTCTCACGCAGACGCACTTGCCACCGCTGTAGGCGGTGGAATGAATTCTGTTGTTGTAGAAAACGACCAAGTTGCTGCCGAAGCAATGGCTTTGTTGAAGAGTAGAAATCTGGGTAGGGCGACATTCTTGCCATTGAACAAAATGCAAGCAAACAGGGCCTCCGGTAAAGCCGCAATGTCGGTAAACAAACCTGGAGTGTTAGGATTCGCACATGAGTTGTTAGACTATGATCCAAGAATCGCAACAGCGGTTGCCTACGCCTTACGAAACACTCTGGTTGTCGACAATATAGGTACTGCTCGAAGACTAATGGGTGGTGTACGCTTAGTAACTCTCGGAGGAGAAATCACAGAACCGGGGGGTGCTATGGTTGGCGGTAGCAAGCAGAAAATGAAAACAGGCTTCGGAGGTAAAATTCACGGGGCAAGTGAAGTTGACAAATTGGTTGGAGAGGTTGAGAGATTATTCGCAATGGCTCAAACAGTTTCTTTAGCATTAAGCGAGGCCAGAACTAGGCAAAACGAGATACGTGGCCGAATCAATTCTCTCGCAGAAGATGATCATTCGATTAAGGCTGGTACTTTGAAAGCCGAGTTAGGCCTTGCTGCTAAAGAATTGACAAAAGTCAAAGGCGCTGCTAGCGAACTACAAAGAAGACTAGCAAATTTGGAATCAGAACATGTTGGAAAGGCGGAAATGGTCGAGAATGCAAAGTCTAGACTTATACAAGCTGAAGCTGCTAGAGATAAGGCCTCAGAAGATGTGCAAAACGCAAGTCCTGAAGGTATACGTGAAAGACTTCTAGATGCTCAAGCGTTGAGGGTTGAAGCAGAAGGTGCCGCCAATAAGGCACAGGTTACTCTTGATAGCGGCAAGGAAAAAGGAGATTTACTTGCAGAGAGATTAGACTCATTGACTTCTAGGGCTGATGAAATTCAAGCGGAAATGGCAGGTAGAGAAAAGTCAATCAAGACATGGAAATCTGCTATAGAAGAGGAAACTGTTCTCTTGAAAGCAAAGGAAGAAGAACGTGCATCTTTGCTAGAAGAGCACGAAGAACTCGAAAATGAAAGGAAACAACTGGTTGAAGACAGGGCGGAAGTCAAAGCTAACGCAAACCAGAAAGCGAATTTGGCGATAAACTCCCGTTCTATGGCGGAAGATATCGCAAACAGTCTTGCGGTTAGAGAGCAAAACCTTGCTGATTTACTAGTTGAAATGGCAACAGAATCTATTCCTGTGGCCGATGAAGATGCTGATCTTCCAAATGTTGGAGATGCACAAAAGAAGGTGAACGAACTTCGAAGGAAACTTGACAAATTCGGCGACTTCAACATGTTAGCAATAGAGCAGTATGATGCTTGCAAGGCACGTTTGGATGAGATGAAAGATGATTTCAAGACTCTGCAACAAAGAAGAAAGCGATTGATTGACATCACAGATAAATTGGAGAGTCAGAGAAAGAAGCGCCTGTTATCTACGCTGAAAGAGGTTAATGAGAACTTCAAGGTTGTTTACAAGCGTCTCTCAAATGGAGGTCGCGGAGAATTATTCCTTGAGAATCCCGAAGAGCCATTCAAGGGAGGGCTTGACATGTGGGCTCAACCCCGTGGCAAGTCGAATAAGTCAAGGTTACAAGGACTATCAGGCGGGGAGAAATCAATGGCTTCATTGTCTTTGATTTTCGCAATTCAAGATCACGACCCAAGTCCATTCTACTACTTCGACGAAGTTGACCAGAACCTAGACGTGCCGAATTCTAAGCTCATAGCAACCGAATGCCGCAATAGAAGTGAGGCTGCACAATTCATCATGGTGACTCTACGCAAGGTTTCGCTAGAACTTGCAGACCATCATATTGGAATTACTCACGGTGGAGACGGATGCTCCAGAAGAATCGTCGATTTCGACCGAGACCGTGCAATTGAACTGGGTGCACAAGCAGAAAAGGAAGCTAGTGATGCTTCTGACAAGAATCATTCTCGAATCGAGGAAGCCAGAGTTATCGCTGAGGAAATGCCAGAAGTTCCTGAGGCGCTCCCTACGCCAAAGAGCCTTGGAGGCTTACTAAAGCACATCGATGAAGATGAAGAAGAGTCAGAGGATACAGGATTCTCTGCATTGAGTGAGAGAGCCGATGAGTTGAGTGAGGATATTGAAGAGAGACAACAAATTGTCTCCGAATTACTTGCTCAAGAAGATGAAGTCGATGAAGAACCCGAGGCAGAGCAGGAGGTTTGAGCATGCAGCAAGCAGTTCTTGACGATTGGTTCCTTCGCCAAGACATTCTAGACCAATTGATGAGTCAAGAGGAAGAATTCAGCGAGGCTGAGCGCTATGCCGACCGAATAATGAGGATTGCACAGGAGGATAGTGCGGAGCATCAAGTACTGAGTGATCCATTCGATAGGTCGGTAGCTTTGGTTCTTTCACTAGTCAAAGAAGAAGGTATGGATCCTTGGAATATCGACCTTTCAGCATTCTTGAAATTGTTTACGCAACGAGTAAGAAAAGAAGCCTCGGGCTTGGATCTCCCAGCATGTGGCCGTCTAATTCGTATGTCTTGGGAGGTATTGACTCAGCAAGCTTCTACACTCTTTGACAGGGTTATTGCAATGGATCTAGAAGAAGAGGAAGAATTCCTTGATTTTGGATGGGAGGCAGAATATGATGACCAAGAGTTCATTTTCACAACATCAGTTCTAGAAGGTAGTGCGGATATGCACCTGCCTGGACTCTTTGGAGAGAGAATGAGGCGTGATGAAGGCCGGCCTTCAACTCTTGGTGAATTGCTATCTGCATTGAAGGATGCATGTGATGAAGCAGAGATTTTGAAAGCAAAGGAGGAATATCGCAAGGCTCATGCTGAAGAACTCAAGAATATGCTTGACAATGTAGGTTCGAGAATGCACAATGAAGACATGGAGGGCGACATCCGTAGGTGTTGGAGTGCCATGCGCAAAGTTACCGAATCACTTCAAGCCACTAAGGTTCCTGTAACCGAAGTAACTGCTCAATTAGAGTATATTCTTCTAGAAACATATGGAGAAGTCCCTGAAGGATATGCCGTAGAATCAAAGATTACTTCGTTCGTTGCTGGACTATTCCTTACTCACAGAGGATATGCTTGGATTAGCCAGGATGGCCCAGGCGACCCAATTATGTTGGAAGACAGGTGGCCAAACGCAACATCTTTTGACGAAGCGACACTTTTGGCAGATAAACTGATGGAAGATGATTCAGAATCAATCAAGGGTGACGAGACAGAATCGATGAGGCATGCTGTACGACTTGCAGAAAGGGCGCAGCAAGCACTCGAAGAAGAAAAAGAAAGGTTGAAACAGGAAGAGATGGCAAAACTAGCAGCGGAGTCGGAATCTGAGAATCCCGATGATTGGTTAGTGGAGTAAGGAGTTGTTTACATGTCAGAAGTACCATTGGAAACTTTACTTGAAGCGATACTTTTCAGTGCTGGACGTTCATTGAGCGTCATTGAAATGTCTGAAAATTTAGGATATGAGGAAGATGAAATCGCCGAGTCAATTGGCAACTTACAATCTACAATAAAGCGCCGAAGAGGAGGTGGCCTTCAAATCGTTGAAATCGGAGGAAAGTGGGCTATGGAGGTTAAACCAGGAATTGCAGATCACCTTCCAAAGGAAACCAAATCAGAATTGCCTCCAAAATTACTCAAAGCGGCTGCATTAATCGCATATCATCAGCCAATGCCTCAATCTAGACTAGTGGAGTTGTTGGGTCAGAGAGCCTATGATCACATTAGAGAATTAGCTCAGGCTGGTTTAATCGGCCGCAGGAGAGATGGAAATACTCGCAGATTAACCACAACTCGTAGATTTTCCGAAATGTTTGGATGCCCTCATACCGACCGCAAGAAGGTAAAAGCTTGGTTTAGAGAAATGGTGACCACTTCCGGGATGCTAGATGGAATGGAAAGTAAACTTGCACTTAGGGACGAAACAGATGAAGAGGGCGGTATACAAACCACTTTGGATGTTACAGAAGACGAGTAATCATTCATTTCGTATACTTTCTAATGTATCCTTTACCAATTGTTGGGTAACTGGTCCACTTTGAGAATTAACAATGTTTGCAACTTTCTCTATTTCATCTCCAATGGCTCCGGCGCTTACAGCCATGTTTTTTGCGTGTAATTTCATATGCCCTGCTTGAATTCCGCTTGTAGCTAATGCTCGCATTGCTCCAAGGTTTTGAGCGATTCCAGCCGCAGCCATTATTCCGGCTAAATCTTGGGCAGACTCCACTCCAAGGATAGACAGATTCGCTCTGGCTGCCGGATGTACTTTTGATGCGCCTCCAACAATTCCTACTGCCATTGGCGTCTCGATTCTTCCAACAAGGTTTCCTTCATCATCCCTGCTCCATCGAGTCATCGATGTGTAATTTCCTGTTTCGACTGCTGCCCACGCATGACATCCAGCTTCTATCGCTCTCCAATCTTGGCCACATGCCAGCGCAATTGCGCTAATTGCGTTCATAATTCCCTTGTTATGGGTGGCTGCTCGATATGGGTCTGCCATGGCGAAGTGATGCGCTTCTAGTATTCCTGAAATAATCTTACTACCGTTATCTCTTGTACCGTCGTCAGAAAGTTCTTCTGGAGTGAATGTGGCTTCTACCTTTGCTAATCTATGTGTTGCTAGGTTTGATAGAATCTTCAAATGGACTCTTCCGCCCGTAATCTCTTCGATTTTACCGCTAACCAATTCTGCCATAGTGTTGACTGCATTAGCGCCCATAGCGTCTCTGGTGTCGACAAGTAGGTGTACGATTAACATCCTACCAGACATAGAATCGATGTTTCGGGTGATTATGTCTTTACATCCGCCGCCGAGTTTGATCATTGTTGACGGTAGAGAATTACACATGGCCATTAATTCATACTTAGCGGTAAGTACTGATTCGGCTGCTTCGTCCACGTTCGGTAAATCCAGCACCTGGATTTGAGCAATCATAACGGGGTCGTCGTTATTTGTTCGAAATCCGCCCCTTGCAAGGCATCTTTTGGCCATATTACTCGCTGCGGCGACTATACTTGACTCCTCTACGCAGAACGGTATTAGGTATGATTTGCCATCGATTACGAAGTTGGTTGCAACTCCTACTGGAAGGGACATTGTGCCAATGACATTCTCAATCATTCGATCTGCCGCAATTTCGCTAAGCTCTCCATTACTTGCTAGAGCGTCTATCTCTTCAGAGGAGAGTCCAGACAATGATGCAACCTTCTTTCGTCTATCTTCAACAGATAGTTTGTAGAATCCAGAAAGCCTGCTATCGTCTACTGGCATACGGCTTGTCTCCATTCAATCCCATAAGGGTCTACTTGATGAATAAACCGACGATTAACGCTTTAATTAACGCGTTAACAATGTGTTAACAAAGTGTTAGTTTGACAAATTTAGTGATTTTGGCAATCTCTTTAACGCGTTCTAACGGGCACCTGTAACTAGACTTTGAACTGAAACATCATATACTCAGTAAATCCCAGTGCTATTATGAGCGAAGACGTGCCGATTTTAGGCATCCCTGCGTTAAGAGAGAATCCGTTCAAAGCAAGACCTTTGGAAAGAGGACAATCGAATATGCTGATTGGTAGAGACGAAATAAGCGCCAGGTGGACTCGATTTCTAAAAGCTAGAACTGCTAGAATGGTACTATTGATTGGTGAGAGTGGATCGGGGCGCTCTTCACTGATGCGATGCGTGTCCGAAGAAACTGGTAAAAGCGTACACCTGGACATGTTCCCTACTTCAGAACACGCCCACAAGATTCTCCATGAAATCTTTGTTTCCCTAATCGGTTTCGATGTTCCTTCAAGTAATCAGGAAATGGTTTCAAGGCTTGTTAGTGAAACTGAAAGATTTGAAGGCCCAATTCCACTAATTTCATTGGATTTTTCCAATGTAGACGGAAAGCACCTTTCAGAAGTCCTATCCACTCTAACCGCACCCTTAGAGCGACTTAACTCATTAGTCGTAGTCGTCCTTTCAACAGAACAGAGAGCCCAGTGGCCTAATTCCCTTGTTAACCGATTTGACCATGCTGATGTGATACAGCCATTGGATTTAGAGCAGGTTAGAGAACTGTGCCAGACCAGAATCGCTAGTGCTTCCAAAATCTCGTGGGATATGCCACAATTGGCATTGGAGTATGTCTTTGACAAAACATCAGGCTCTCCGTCCAAGGTAATGCGTTTGATGCGTGATATGGTCGATGAAGAGAGAGCCAATCCTAGAGAAATAAAGTATGACGAACCTACCCCTGAGTTTGCTCATTCCGAATTAGAAGAGACTTACATTACCGAGGAAGAACCTGATGTAGAACCTGATGAAGATTCTGGGCCTATATTTGATTTAGATATCGAAAAACTAGCCGAAGACCCCCCTGGTCTTATCATGGCAGAACCAGAACAACCGACGACTCCTCTTCCAAGGGGCGCTTTCGGGGCGTTAGCGGCGAGAAACAGAGTAAACAAGAAGGAAGCACCTCGCTTCGATAAGAGCGCTGCTAAAAAGCAATCTAGGGAGCCTGAAGGAGTTGATGCTAATCATCTTTGGATTTCGGATAGGCCTGAAGCAATGTTAGTACAAGAAAACCAAGATGCTGAGGATGATGATCTGGAGGATTTTCAAACGGATGATTTCCATGATCATACAGAGATGATACATGACCACACAGAGAATATCTCACAACCGACTGGAGATGTAGAGGGGCTATTCACAAAATTGCTCGATGCCCTTAATGTCCCAGAAGGACTTGGTCTGGCCGAGTTGCTAGCTGCGATGAGGAGGCCTACTATAGGGCAGAAAGAAAGCAATGCTTTGGATGTTCATACCCTGAGAAATCTTTCGAAGAGTGAAGCGGTTCTGGTAGAAGTAGCATCAAACAGAGAATTTTCACCTTCTGACAATAGATTACAGGATAGATTGAATGTTGGAAGGCCTCGGATGTCACAGATGTGTAACCGCCTCTATAGAGCAGGAATACTATCTGTGCAGCAGAAAGGAAGAACTAGAATGTTCAAACTTACGAATGATGCTAGAGCACAATTAGTTGCATGGGGAATGATGGAGGCGGTAGTATGAGTTGGTCAGTTTCAAGGTCTTGGCAAGCGCCAGATTTGATTTCTACGGCATGTAATGTAGGCAACGAACTTCTGATTTCTTGTGGCCTAGAATTGATTCTTCTTGATGAAGAGACTAATCAAAGGTGGAAACGCTCACTACCATTCCGTGTACATTCAGCTGCTCACGATTCTGGAAAAATAGGCGCATTATGCGGGCATGGTTTCCATTTGTTGCGGGTAAGTGATGGTACTCAAATTGGAGAAGGTAGGTCTACTACAGGCGGTTTTAGCGACATCTTATCTCGTCCAGGCGGCGGATGGGTTCTATCATGTCGGAAAGGGCAACTTCATGTTTTCAATCAAGAAGGACGTGGCCTGAAACGCCTAGATGTAGGCGGAGTTCGCAGGTTGATCGGATGGTTTGACCGCGAGCATCTCATGTGGCAAGATGAAGATGGTAAACTAAGGTGTGCAAGACTTGCAAATGAGGATTCTCAACGTCTTCTGGAAGATAGAGTTTGGTCTTGGGTTAGTCGAATGTCAGGAGGTAAAATATTGCTTCAATCAGCAGACGGAATGCTTTGGGAGGGTTCACCTCACCCTTATGGTTGGGATAGTTTGGAAACAATTGACACACGCTCCTTAGAACCATTATCGGCTCACAGAGCAGGAGATGGATGGTGGGTTCTTTCTATCGAGGGCGGAATTCATTGTATGACTGAGGATGTTGCTATTGATTCATCAAACTCAGAATTAGGAGACTTTTTGATAGGATTGGCAGCTGATACAATGGCCACTGTAAAGCGAGATGGTTTGGTCAGATTATGGCAATCTCCTGAACTATCTCAAATGAGAAGAGTAGAGATGCAGAAAATGGTTGCTGAGGCTAAGGTAGCAAGCGATTGGGAAGAAAGGCGTAGAATCTTCAAGAGAGCTTGTGATGCTGAAGACGAAGGAAGGATCTCTCTTGCCATTGATTTGTATGAATCCTTAGGGCGCACCTCCGATGTAAATCGCCTACTTGCAAGACAAAGAGGTGATTAAATGGTCAATAACAAGGTAACTGAAGAGAGATTGAACCACTATCTCAATCTCACAAAAATGGCTAGAGAGAAAGCAACTCCTATTCCTAAAGAAGGAAGTGAAGAATCCCAACAACTTGCCGTATTGCTACGAATGGCTGACGATTATGCTAGTGATGCCAAGCATTTCATGGACACTGGAGACTATGTTCGTGCCTTTGGCGCCATCAACTATGCGCACGCATGGATAGATGCAGGAGTAAAATTAAGGCTACTGGATGGCCATGGTGATGACGAATTGTTCACACTGCCTTAATCACTAGCCGAGTCCGCTAGTTCAGAGAGTCGAGATAGTTGATTTTGCAGAATTGCCAATCGTTCCTTTGCTTGATTCCTGAACGGGATCAATGCCTGATTAAGTGGCAATGCTAATTCATAGATATGAGAAGGCCTTCCTCTACCTTTACTTTCTGAAGAAATCACACGAATAATTTCTAATTTGTGTAATTTGTTTATTGAAATTGAAACATCAGGTTGCCTCAAATTACATCTGGCTTGTAATTCACTAGATTTCGATGGTCCATGCACATGTAAGCACATCAGAGTCTTTGCAGTATTGATGTCTGCACCTAGTGAAACCAACAACTCGACCATTTCTTTTGAATCACCGGCGATTGCACCTACGTCCACTAATGCGTCTCCAGGAACATTTGCAGCCATAGGCTTCGTGCAATTCTTGGAGTATATGAATTAATCACCGGCATAATTCATTCAACTAGTCTTAGGTGAGACCTTCCACTAACTTCGACCCATGAAATATTTGATTGTGACAATCTCCTTTTTAGATCGGTATCAACTGTCAATATAGGCCAGTTATTTTCTCTTGCTAATGCAAATAATTGGTCATCAGTGTGTTTTCCAGAACTTTCTGGCGCCTCAAACAATTCCGCCTTTGCCTCTAGCATAGGAATCATCAATTTTGAATCATGCAGTGATTTCAATTCGGAGATAACATTCGAAACTATTGCTAGGTCTTTGTAACCACAACATTCCAGCAATGCCAAGTCGATATTTATCCCAGCTTCAATGACTGCGACCCAGCCGCAGGCATCAACCAAAATTCGGGGCATAGGACTCACTCGATAGTTCCGTGGCCAATCAATCTCCAACGTGAACCAACACGTCTTGATAGCGAGATTCTTTGTCCACTATCGGCACAGATTGGGAGGCGAAGTGTCAAAGTTGCATTCCCTTTCTTGACATTAGAAACAACTCCTAAGCTAGTTGCAGTTGCTACATTTACCATCAGTAGTTCATTTGAGCGCAGCGGCATAATTGGAGAAGCATCCTCTCCTTCTCCTGCCACCATGTTTTCCATCAAATTAACAGAAATGTCTACCGAATCACGGACTTCAGGTAAGTCTCCTACCTTTGCAACGACCTGTCCTGATAAATTATCTGCGGTTGTTATTGCAGGGTCTAATGGAGTTGCCATTCCACAAAGGCCTCCCGCATGCATATTTCCGAGGCTCAATCCTCCTCCTTGCATGCTGGTAACTTTAGAGTGAATTGGCTCATAGTGCACCTTGTTGCCCTTCTCTATCTTCCTTCCTGGGCCAATTACAATTTCATCATCGATGTTGAACTCGCCTTCAACAATGCTGCCGCCAATTACGCCACCTCGAAGTTTTGTAGGACGGGTTCCAGGTTTATTGATGTCAAAAGAGCGTGCTACGTGCATAATCGCTCTCTTATCTTTGGAGCGATCAGGTGTAGGGATTGTTGCTTCTATGGCTTGGATTAGGATGTCTAGATTTACGTCATGGTGTGCGGACACAGGAATGATTGGAGAATTTTCAGCGATTGTCCCTTTGAGGAATTCTTTGATCTCATTGTGAGATTCAATAGCCCTTTCACGTGTTACCAAATCGATTTTGTTTTGAACGATAACTATGTTTTCAATGCCTGCAATCTCCAAAGCCATCAGATGTTCTCTTGTTTGTGGTTGTGGGCATGTTTCATTTGCGGCAACCATTAGCATGGCGCCATCCATAATACTGGCTCCTGTGATCATTATCGCCATCAAGGTCTCGTGACCTGGGGCATCTACGAATGAGACAACTCTCTGCAATTCAGTGGCGTCATCATTTCCTCCGCCAGGCCTCTTACCTGTTGCGTAGTATTCTCCATCGCTGTTTTTGTAAAACGCGGTGTCTGCATATCCTAGTTTAATTGAGATTCCACGCTTTCTTTCTTCAGAATGCGTGTCAGTCCAAACGCCTGAAAGTGCTTGAGTCAGAGTTGTTTTTCCGTGGTCTACGTGACCTACTAAACCAATGTTGACTTCAGGTTGTGCGGGAAGCTTGCGTGCCATGCTTCCCATTCCCCCGGTACCTCAAGATCAGCCTCGCGGCTTCACTCACTGCTCTCCTCTGATTCTGCTCCGAGGATGTCTGAAAGGCTCTTGTTAGCAGCCTCTACAACTTTGAGATTGATCTGTCTGGTATCTTGGGTGATTGTGTTGCCACGGAAATAACGGCGCTTGCGCATTCCATCTGGCTTGTAGCGGAATCTCTTCTTCTCTCCGCCCTTTGCTTTGTGAACAAGATTGTGTCCTTTGAATCCAGTTGATGCGGTGACCAGAACAGATTGTCTAGTTCCACCTTCTAGATCGGAGCGCATTGGGGTTCCAGTTTTGTCTGAACCTCCTGTGATTTCCAATTTGTACCCAGCAAGCGTTTTGTCACCCTCTCCTACGAAGATTCCATCGACAATATCACCGATTTTCTTACCTAGGAATTGGGATAGATTGTTCCCACTAACTGGTAGGTTGTAGGAGCGTCCTCCGTTGTCTGGATTTGTGTCATTGACCACTGCGACGAATGTAGTGTCTGCCATGTTATCAACTCTTGAGCAGCCTGCCGACATTGGACGGGTATTTAGCCCCTTTGTGCGATATAAACTAGGCAATCAGCGACGCAGTCGACTAGGAATGAGTGTTTCAAGGCGTCTTTCTACATCGCTAGGTAGCATATGCGGCATCGAGATGTGTTGAGTTCTTCCCCTGCCAACCTCAGCCTTCGCAGTCTTTGTCACCACAATGTCTTCTTGTGCCAAACGCTTGATGTGTTTCCATAGAGTAGTGTGCCCCTTAGGGTCTTGACCATATTCTTCACAAACTACATGGTAGAGTTTTTCAGTCTCTCCGCTAGTTACACTTTCTTCTTTCTTCAATCTCCTGCACAAGCCCAGCAAAATCATCATTGCATGCGGAGGTAGATTTTCAATATTCATCGAATCAACATTTGTTGGCATAGTTACAACTGTTCTTTGAACATCCTTGGATTCTATAATTGAGCGACCTGAGGCTTCAGCACGCTTTGCAGCCCCTTCCAGCAATTCTATTGCTTGGCGAGCATCTCCAGATGGCGCAGCAGCTTGTGCGATTAGGTTGAGGATTTCTTCAGGACATGTTCCAGTCACGAGACCTAATTCGGTTCTCTGTGTGATGATTTTCATCAGCCCCTTCTCGTCATATGGAGGGATTCGGACATGATTCGATCTCCCAACACGAGAAATAACTGCATTTTCTAGCAAATCTAGAACCTGTTCTTGACTAATCATAATCGTTGATAGAGTGCCAACGCCATCTCTGTCTTCGTCTATACGCATCAATTTGTAGATGATATCGTCTCCAGAACGTCTCAGAAGGTGGTCGACTTCATCCAGAATCACGATTAGATGCGTATTGCTACTATGCAACATTCTCCTCAGGCTTGTTAGCAATTCTCCAACCCCAAGTCCTCTGTCTGGATGGCCAGGATCCAAATCCTGCACAATCTTCTGCATAACTCTCGATGGAGTAGCAGCGTTTCTACAATTCACATGTACTCTCTTGATGTTTCTTTTGTCACTTAAGTGCCTGATAATGTCCTGGCAAAATCGCTTTGCTAAGACAGTTTTACCTGAACCCACAGGCCCCGTTATGACAACTCTTCCAGTCCCCTCAGGATGCGCTATGCTGCCAAGTATGGCAGCTAATTCACTCTGGATATCTTCTCTTCCTACAAGTAATTCAGGTACGAAATCAAAGCCAAAAACCTCAGGTCTACTGAGGATAAGGCCTGCCCCGATACGGTCTAGATATGAACTCATGACTACAGAGGCTTATCGTCTATGGTTATTGAACTTTCAATCCGAGACCCCCTCTCAAGGTATCTCATCGAACTGATATCCAGTTTCCCACTTCTTCACTCCCAAGGATACTTCTAATTCGAATGGCGTAACCAAAGGCTTACCATATTTTACAGAATCATCAATAGCGATTCTCGGGCATGCAGTGTTTACGAAAGCGTCTACTGGATAGAAGTCAATTAATTCCGGACCTACGTGTTCCAAGGCCAGCAAGTATCCTTTCTTTCCTTGCTTAGCAAGTGTGCGCTTTAGCTTCAGAGCCAAACTTCGGCGCATCTGTCCAGGTTTTTCGCCAATTAGTATAGCGAAATTTTGAGCATCTTGTATTGCCATAATCATTCCAAAACGCTGCCTTAAGATTCTTTCAATTCTTTCAGCACCCATTTCACTTGCATCACCGGTATATGGGTCAAGCATCGCCAGTGGTTTTCCAGTGTGTAATGCTAAGCCTATCGGATGGAAATCACCGCTTCCTAGGAAGAGATAGTGTCCTATCTCATCATCATCCCCAGAATAATTGCAACCAAGTACTTGCCCAGGGAAGGTCAACCTTGCCCCACCAACAGGAACTTCTACTTCGAATCCAGCATCTTCGAATCTTTTCTTGTAATCGAAAACTAAGTGCAAATGTTGGATAGATGCAACTAGTCCTAATTTCGCACCTTTCAATGGCGCAACTCTTCCAACAGCATCGAGAAATCTTTCTTGAGCTTCTTCTTCGCTAATATCTCCAATGTCACCTTCTGCAAGTCTCGATTGAGCAATGGCTCTGTGTTGAGCGAGAATAGGTAATACAGGGTCAATTACAGGGTCTCCGTCGTAAGTGACATTGATGAATTCTGTTGGCATTCCAGAATCAATATTCATTTGAGAATGGCCCATATGAGCTACAAGTTCAACTCCCATCATCTTCATTTTATCATGAACCAAGTCACATGCGCCGTAGCAAGGATCTGCTGCGAGAATAACTTTAGCAGAAGTTTCGTCCTCGATTTCATCCATCATTTCCAATGCCTGCATCTTCAGGCCTTCTGGAATTTGAAGGGCAACCAAACGATGGTCGTGACCTTTGATCCTCTCGATTAATTCATCGAGTTCAAAATCGTGTCTATTAAGGTCCATCAAATCCGCTCCGGTTATGTTTTGTTTGCCGGAGTATGGTCAACCTTCAGCTAGGTAATCGACGTATTCATCTGGTTCTAGCAGATTTTCCATGTCCACATCGTGTGGGTCTAGAATAATAATCCATCCCAAATCATATGGTGAATCGTTCACCAATTCTGGATTAATTTCTACTTCGCCGTTAACTTCTGCAATCTGTCCAGCAAAAGGACTTGGGAAAGTCAATTTTTCTTCTGCTGTCCAAATTGAGAATAAATTTTGTTCTTCATCGACTTCTGTTTCAGCGTGCGGTAGGATGACTCGGAGTACTTCTCCGATGTCTGCAGCTAGGTAATCGGAGATGCCGATTACTAAGCGGTCGTCCTTATCTTGGTACCATAGGTGGTCCCTAGAGTACTTGCGGCTGTGTGCAATGCCGAATTCCATGACTTCTTCATCCATGGTCTCAACCCTGTGGCGCCGTTAGGCCGGTAATATATGAACGCACTGCAAAAGTGAATTACGGAAGGGTAGCCCTAAAATGCTCTAACCATTTGGCCTACAACATGCAATTCGAAGAGACTGATGAGCAGCAGATGATTCGTGAGATGGTAAGGGACTTCGCAGAGTCAGTACTGCCTCCTACAATCGAGCACAGAGACGCTAATCAGATACCTCCTGCCGAGGAATGGCAGCAATTTCTAGAGTATGGCCTACAAGGAATTACAATACCTGAAGAGTACGGCGGAAACCCGGTTGATGACATCTCCGAATCGATAATTATTGAAGAATTGGCAAGAGTTGATCCATCCTTCGCAGTTATGTTCTGTGTTCATGTGGGGTTGTGTGCGAAAACAATCGCACTTCATGGGAACGATGAGCAGAAAGCAAATTATCTTCCTCGTCTCGCAGCAGGCGAAGTAGGGGCTTACTCACTTTCTGAAGCAGGCGCAGGTACAGATGCAGCAGCGATGGTTTGTAAGGCACAACTGTCCGATGATGGGAAGCACTACATTCTGAACGGAGAGAAGATGTGGGTTACCAATGGCGCACAAGCCCAAATTTACGTTTTGTTTGCTAAGGATGTGGGTCATCCGGATTACGGAGTCAAGAAGCACGGTGGAAGTACCGCATTTATTGTTGAGCAATCCTTTGAGGGATTCACTGTAGGTAAGAAAGAGGACAAGTTAGGAATTAGATCATCGGATACATGCACACTAGTTCTCGAAAATTGTAAAGTCCCTGTTGAAAACGTCTTGAAAGGTTCCGGTAAAGGATTCGCAATAGCTATGAATGCTCTTGACAATTCAAGAATAGGTATCGCAGCACAAGGATTAGGAATTGCACAAGGCGCTTATGAGGCTGCCTTGAAATATGCCCATGAAAGGGAAGCTTTCGGAAAGCCAATTGCACATCACCAGATGATTACATCTTACTTAGCAGACATGGCTACACGTATTGATGCGGCGCGTCTCTTAGTCTACAAAGCCTCCTGGGCAAAAGAGGAGCATTACGAAAATGGTGGTCCAAGGCACACAAAAGAGGCCAGCATGGCTAAACTATACGCTGGAGATACCGCAATGTGGGTATCTGAGAGAGCGGTTCAGGTGCTAGGTGGTTATGGTTACACTAAGGAATTCCCAGTAGAGCGCTTCTTCCGTGATGCAAAGATTACTCAAATCTATGAAGGTACTCAAGAAGTCCAAAGAATCGTCATTGCAAGAGCGATCAAACCCTAATCAAGGGGTAGCGTCTGACAAGACCCACTGCGAGCCCTTGATTTGGGAAAACCTGAGCAATGGGTATTCGGATACACCCTTTGATTTGACCCTAAAACGATTAAATCATACATTGAGAG